>JALWBK010000256.1 GCA_027037155.1 bacterium
ATCTTACCCAGATCAACGTCTTTGCCGAGGGTTGCCGCATCAAGGATGACGATTTTCATGACCGCCACTCCTTTGCGGTGGCTTCATCTATTGATACCAAGGCTATTACAAGCTTGGGAGCGAGGTCCCTGGCTCCTTTGGTTAAAAGCGTCTCTTTTGCCTCAACAGCGATGGCTTTTGCCCCGGCATCCTTTGCCACAAGAAGGGTCCTTTCTCCTACCACTGGAAGGTCCATGAGGCTGTTCTGGGTGGGCCTTTTCACCTTAACCACCACGAAATCCTTGGTGTATCTTCCTGCCCTGAGTATGGTTTCGTCAGTTCCTTCAATGGCTTCAATGGTGATGACGGTGCGATTCTTGACCGTTACCGTCTGTCCTATCTCAAACCTGCCCAACTCTTTTGCTACCTCAAAGCCAAAGGCGATGTCCTCTTTCATCTGCTGACTCAGTTTACCAAAAAGCAGTCCCGGTTCGGGTAGCAGATCTTTCAACAGCTCTTTCTGGCTTACAACTTCAATGTCTTCTTTTCTAAGAAGCTCCACCACCTTGTTCATTATCTCATCGTCGCGAAAGCTCTTTAAGGTGGCAAGGATCTTCACAGCTTTAAGGTCAAGTTTGTAGCCGCCGAATATCCCCTTCTTTTCCACCTTGCCTATGAAGGCCACCTTTGAAACGCCCTCTTTCTTTAGGATCTTCAGGATCTTTCCCACTTCTCCAGGAGAGGCCTTGTAATGGTAGGGGTACTCGGGATTGTCCACCAGTGTGATAATTAGAGGGTCTTCTAAGCTTTCTATGGCTTCGTTAACCAGTGAGCCTTGACCGGCGATAAGAGCAGTTTTTCCCATTACTCAAACAGCCACACCTTGGAGTCAACCAAGACCCAGCCCTCTTCTCCCTTAACAAAATCTGCTTCAAGCTTCTTTATCTCCTTGAACTGCAAAGCGAAGGCGAAGATTCCAGCAAACTCCTCTTCTAAACCCACCTTTTCTAAATCTTCCCTCTTTTCCACCGTGCAGCTCTTTTCCTCTGAGCCGCCTTTAAAGAGCTTTTTCCACCATGCCTTGAATTTGGATTCCTTCTTCTCCCTTTCCAGCCTTATCTCACACTTGGTGTCTCCGGGAATAAGTTCCTGAACCATGATGCCCGTCAGGTTTACCCAGGGCATGCGTGTTGCTACCTCTCCTAACACCTGGGGATACGCCTCTTCAATCTCCTTGAACTCTTTCACAACGTACACAGCCCCTATGTCTCCCCTGTGAACCGCCTTGGAGGTTACGCTTTTCACCACAACGGGCAGCCCCATTTCCTTGGCTACTGTATAGATATCCTTTTTGCTGGTGACCACTTTAAATTCAGCTACAGGAACGCCGTAGTACTCAAGTATCTCCATAGACTCTGTGGTCAGCTCGCTTTTGCCCTGTTTCTTAAGCTTTTCAAGGAGCTTTTTTGCCTTCTTTTTGCCAACAAGAAAACGCTCTTCCCAATTTTCCTTCTTGAATATCTCGGAAAGCTTTTTAAGCATAATACACCCCCTGACGGGGCTTAGGTTATCATTACTAATGAAGGTAGGCAATAGAGTGAGAGGGAGGGGAGGGGGAAGAGAAACCCCCTCCTATAAAGCAAAGGTTTTAGATGTCGAAGTAAAGTACAAACTCGTAGGGGTGGGGACGAAGCTTGAGCTCGGAGATCTCGTTCTTCTTCCACTCTATGTACATGTTGAGGAAGTCATCGGTGAAGACGTTTCCAGCTTTGAGGAACTCGTTGTCCTCTTCCAGAGCCTTGATGGCTTCCTCAAGGCTGCCTGGGGTGTTCTCAAGCTTTTCTGCCTCTTCAGGAGGCAGGGAGTAAATGTCCTTATCAACAGGTTCTCCGGGATCTATCTTGTTGATTATTCCGTCCAGTCCAGCCATCAGCA
>JALWBK010000257.1:0-5844 GCA_027037155.1 bacterium
AATGTGGGTGTTGGCAGGAATGTGTGGAGAATAACATCCCGAACCCTTTTGTGGTTTGAGAAAGAGAATAGGGTCTGTTTTCCAGATAACTTTTTGTTGAAGGGTCGTTACTTGGTGAGTGGGCGTGATGGGTGTGTTGAGTTGGACGATGGGGTAGCGGTGGTGAAACATCTTTATAAGGTGGTGCTTAAATGAAAAGATTTGGTATAGTTCTGCTTCTGGTCTTTTGTTTTCAAGGAGCTATGGCCTTGGCAAAGGAGGTCAAGTCCTCCCCTGAGCCTATAGTGGTGGAGGCTAAACGACTTGTTGCCAACAACAAGGCCGGATGGATCCGTTTTGAAAAGGATGTTGTGGCTGTTAAAGGCGATATGAGGATAAGGTGCGACCTTATGAGGGTTTTCTTCAATAAAGGGAAGGTTGAGAGAATTGAGGCGGATGGTAACGTGGTGGTTCACGTAAAGGACAGGGTTATAAAGTCTGAAAAGGCCACTTATTATGCAGATCAGGAAAAGGTTATTTTTGAAGGCCATCCACAAGCGTGGCGTGGGGCAAACATGGTGAAAGGCGAAAGAATCATCTACTTTGTTAAAGATGACAGATCCATAGTGGAAGGTGGAGGTAAAGAAGGCAAGGTTAAAGCGGTTATAGTACCTGAGGAGGCTAAAAAGGGTGCTTCAGGCAAGTGAGCTGAGAAAGTCTTACGGCAATAGAGAGGTGGTAAAGGGCGTTTCTATAAAGGTACGTCAGGGTGAGGTGGTTGGTCTTTTGGGCCCTAATGGTGCGGGAAAGACCACCACCTTTTACATGATGGTGGGCATCATAAGGCCGGATAGCGGTCGTATAGAGCTGGATGGCGAGGATATAACCGATATGCCCATGTACCTCAGGGCGAGAAAGGGGATAGGGTACCTTCCGCAAGAACCTTCGGTTTTCAGGAAACTCACGGTTAGGGAAAACATAGTTGCGGTGTTGGAACTTCTTGGGTTGACGGATAGGGAGATAGAGGAGAGGGTGAACAAGCTCTTGAAGGATTTTGGCCTTGAGAGGGTGCAGGATACCAAAGGTTACGCTCTTTCCGGTGGTGAAAGAAGGAGAGTTGAGATAGCCCGTGCCCTTTCGGTTTTGCCTAAGTATATGTTGCTTGATGAACCTTTTGCCGGGCTGGATCCTATAGCCGTTTCGGATCTTCAGAAGCTCATACAAGATTTGAAGCACAGAAACATTGGCGTAATTGTTACCGACCACAACGTTAGAGAAACACTGAAGGTGACGGATAGAGCGTATATAATCAGCGATGGGGAGATCATAGCAGAGGGTGCTCCTGAGGAGATAGCCTCTTTGCCTAAGGTCAGGGATGTGTATTTAGGTAGGGAGTTTGAGTTGTGAGGCAGAGACTTGAGCTGAGGCTACAACCTAAGCTGATACTTACCCAGGAGATGCAGATATCTTTAGAGGTGCTCACCGCCAACGTTATGGATCTGAAAGAGATGGTAGATAGGGAGCTTTTAGAAAACCCGTTTTTGGAGGAGCTGCCACCGCCTGTTGATGCCTATTATCCAGAGGAGGATGAGCCTCCGTGGTGGGAGAGGATTCCCTCAAAAGGTAAATCTTTGCAGGAGCATCTTTGTGAACAGGTGGCTGTTCTTCCTTTGGATGACAGATCAAAAGAGGTTATGCGGGAGCTGGCACGGGTGGTAGATAATAGAGGGTTTCTCTCTGTGGATTTGTCTGAGCTTGCCAAAAGGTTGAGCGTGAGCCTGGATGAGCTGGAGGCTTTGAGAAAAAGGTTTATTGAGCTTGTGGAGCCAGAGGGCTGTGGATGCACTGACGAGAGGGAGTTCTTGGAGTTTCAGTGCTCCCGCATAGGAATTTCAATTGACTCTATTAGAGAGGATCCCTCACTGGTTGTGAGTGTCAATTTAAAGCCCTACCCTGCCTGGGGATGGGGAGAGGCAAGCGTTGCTTACGTGGAGCCAGATGCCTTTGTGGTAAAGGTGGGAGAGGATTACCAGGTGTATATAAACGAGCGCTACACGCCAAGACTTACTATCAATGAGACTTATAGGAGCCTTCTGTACAGCTCGGATTTGGATGAAGAGACTATGGAATTTCTGAGATCTAAAATGAAGCGTTCAATCGCTCTTGCCAAGGCCATTGAGCAGAGAAACCGGACCCTTAGGCGCGTTGTGGAGGTGATAGTGGAGTTTGAGCGCGAATTTCTTGATAAAGGACCGGGCTATCTTAAGCCCTTGACCTTGAAGGATGTGTCTGAGAAAATAGACTTGCATATTTCCACGGTGAGCCGTGTTGTGAATGACAAATATGTGCATACACCTCAAGGCACCTATCCTTTAAAGTTTTTCTTTGAGGACAAAGCCTTTCAGGTGAAAAAAAGGATTAAGGAGCTGATAGCCTCTGAAGATAAGAAGAGGCCGTTGAGCGATGCGGCCATAGCTCGGTTGCTTAAAGAGGAAGGGTTTGATATTGCACGACGTACTGTGGCCAAGTATAGAGAAGAGCTTGGTATACCATCTTCTGCTAAAAGGAGGGTGAGAGGATGAAGGTTATCATCACGGGAAAGAATGTTGATCTGACAGATGCTCTGAAGAACTACGTTGAGAAGAAGGTTAAGAGGCTGGAGAAGTATTTGGAAGAGCCCATAACCATTCAGGTGGTGCTTTCGTCTGAAAAGTTTAGGAGAATAGCGGATATGACCGTTTCTGCTAAAGAGGGTGTATTCCACGGTTCCGAGGAGTCCCACGATATGTACAGCTCCATAGATAAGGTTGTTGATACCATGGAGATAACCCTTAGAAGGAAAAAGGAAAAGATAAAGGAGAGCAAATACAGGGAGGTTAGACCTGGTTCCGGACAGGAATTTGCTGTGAGAGAGGAAGCTGCTCCCTCTGTGCCTGAGATAATTGAAGAGAGGGTTAATACCAAGCCTATGAGTGTGGAGGAGGCGGCGTTACAGCTTGATGCCATGGGGCTGAACTTTTTGGCGTTTATAAATGCGTCTACTGGTAGGATGAACGTTATATATAAGCGCAAAGACGGAAATCTGGGGCTTATAGTGCCGGAATAGTTGGGATGGGCTTTACTGATTATCTGAGGAGAGAGAGTATAATTCTTGATATAGAGGCTCCCGATAAGGAAAGAGCCCTTGATGAGATAGTGAACGTGTTGGTTGAAAGGGGGGTTATCCCCGATAAAGAGCCATACCTTACCGCCCTAATAGACAGGGAAAGGTTGTGCAGCACGGGTATTGGGCGTGGCACGGCCATACCCCATGCAAAGTTGAAGGATATTGACAGGATACTGTTGGCCTTCGCGCGCTCCCGGAAGGGAGTGGATTTTGATTCTTTAGATAAGCAGCCTGTACATTTTATCTTTGTCATATTTACCCCTGAGAACGTGCCGGAGGATTATCTTTTGCTTTTGGCCCATATATCCCGGCTCGCTAAAGATGAGAGGTTTAGAAAAGCTGTGATGGGAGCTGTTTCAGAAGACGAGATATTTGAAGTATTTGAAGAGAAGGATAGGGAACTTGCAAAAAGGAATTCTGGTTAGTGAGCTTTTTAGAGACCTTAAGTCTGCCCTCCTATTGGAGCTTGTTGCAGGTGAGAATGGCCTGTGCAAGTGTATTGGAAATCCCAGGATACAGAAGCCTGGTTTAGCGCTGGCAGGTTTCCTCAAACATATTCATCCCGATAGAGTCCAGGTATTTGGTGAGACGGAGATGTCTTACTTGGAACATATCGGTGATGATAAAGCGGCCAAAAGAGTTGCAGATTTTTTCTCCTTGGGGATAGCCTGTGTGGTGGTGACAAAGGGTATAGAGATCCCGTCCTATATGGTAGAGGCTGCTGATGAACATGCGGTGCCTCTTTTTGCTTCTCCCAAGGTAAGTTCTGAGTGCATAGATAGGCTTACCGATTACCTTGAGGACATGCTCTCGCCAGAACAGAGCGTTCATGGCGTGCTGGTAGACGTTTTTGGAGTGGGTGTGCTTATTGTGGGTGAAAGTGGTGTGGGAAAAAGTGAGTGTGCTCTTGAGCTTGTTCACAGGGGACACAGGTTGGTTGCAGATGATATGGTACTTGTCAAGCGTAAAAGAGGAATCTTGTGGGGAACTTCCCCTGCTCGGATCCAGCATCTTGTAGAGGTTAGGGGATTGGGAATAGTTAACATGAGGGATCTCTTTGGTGTATCTTCTGTAAGACAGAAAAAACGCGTGGATCTTGTGGTTGAGCTTGTACATCTTGAGCGCTTTGACGAGGCAGAGAGGATAAGTTTTGCTCAAAGATACAAAGAGCTTCTTGGAGTGAAAATTCCTTACGTTTCTCTGCCTGTTAGTCCTGGTAGGAACATAACTATGCTTGTAGAAGTGGCTGCTAAGCTCTTTTTGTTGAGAGAAAGTGGAAAATTGTCAGAGTCTATGGATCACTTGATAGTGGGGAATGAGGCTGATGGGAGAGGGGTTGAATAGACTTGTTTTGGTCACGGGACTTTCGGGAGCCGGACGTACCACTGCTGTTAAGGCCCTTGAGGACATTGGATTTTATACGGTTGACAATCTGCCGACTGCGCTATTTGATCAGTTTCTTCAGTATTTTGCCGAAAGTTTAAAAGACCCGAATGTGGCTATTGGTTTGTCTGTGTGTAACGGCGAGGAGATCTCTCAGTTTCGTGAATTTTATGGGAGTTTGAAATCAAAATTTACCACAGTGTTGATTTTCCTTGAAGCTGCAGATGATGTCCTCTTGAGAAGGTATAAGGAGACGAGACGTTTTCATCCTCTTTTGTTTGTTAAGGGAAACCTTAAAGAGGCTATAGCTTCTGAAAGACAGATGTTAGAGAAGATAAAGGACTTTGCCGATATAGTGGTTGATACATCTACGATGAACAGCTACGCCTTAAGAAGGTTTATCTTTGATCTCTTTTCAGATGTTGTGGAAAAAAAGTTTAGACTTTCCATCACCTCCTTTGGCTTCAAAAAGGGAATTCCGAGCTATTTGGACATGCTGTTTGATGTGCGGTGTCTTCCAAACCCGTATTATGAAGAGCATTTAAGGGATTTGGATGGCAGAGATGAGAGAATTAGGAATTTTGTGTTCTCTTCAGGTGAGGCAAAGGAGTTCGTAGACTCCCTTGTTTCGTTTCTTGGCACAGCCCTTGAGCATTTAAAGGAGGATGGTAGGCTTTGCGTCAATGTGGGGTTTGGCTGCACCGGAGGGGTGCATAGATCTGTGGCGGTTGCTGAGTTTGTTGGTTATTCTTTCAATAAAAGGGGGTACAGAGTGTCCATCTATCATCGGGAGCTTGGAGAGTACAAGGAGCTTGTGGGATGAAGAAGGATAGAGTGGTGGTTCACAACAGATACGGTATTCATGCAAGGGTTGCAGCTGCTATTGTTAAAGAGGCTGCTAAATTCAAGTCTGATATATATATCAGTAGGGTTGATGATGGATTGAGGGCCAATTGTAAAAGCATCCTTGGGCTTTTAGCTTTGGGAGCCTCAAGGGGTACGGTACTTGATATTGAGGCAACCGGTGAAGATGAGCAGGAGGCTGTAGAGGCGGTGAAAAATCTAATTGAAAAGAGAATACCTGAAGATGAGTAGAGTTTTTGAAGGTATAGCTATATCTCCCGGTGTGGCGAAGGGTAGGGTAGTGTTTGCTCTTCACGTTTTGCCTCAGAAGTCTGCGCAAAGGGACGTGGATTTTACCAGTGAGGTGAGGCGCTTCTTCAGGGCTATTTCTTCTGCAAAAAGAGACCTGGAGCTTATGAAGACACGCATTTCTAAAGGGAAGCTTCACAAAGAGGTGTTTGATGTTATAGAGG
>JALWBK010000257.1:5854-20205 GCA_027037155.1 bacterium
TATTCGGCGGAGGAGTCCGTTCGTGAGTTTTTTGAAGGGCAGATGGATCGGGTTAAAAGCACCTCCGACGAATATCTCAGGGAGAGGGTTAAAGACCTTAAGTACGTGAAACGTTTGTTGTTGAGCAAGCTTCACCAGCAGGAGGTAGATTGGGAATCGGTTGCCAAGCGAGGGGATATCTTGGTGTCCCATTTCTTGTCTCCCGTTGATGTGGTCAAGGTTGCTGAAAAGGGCATAAAGGGGATCATAGTAGAGAAGGGGAGTCAGACATCCCATACCGGCATTGTGGCACGGTCTGTGGGTATTCCCATGGTAAAGCTTCCTGATGCCACAGAGGTGCTGTCTGAAGGAGATTATGTGCTGGTGGACGGCCATGCTGGAAGGGTGGTTGTGGATCCTGCTCCGGATGAGGAAGAGCCTCAAAAGGCTCCTGTAAGAGAGTGTGTGGCTGAAAAACTACCTGTTTCCATTTATGCCAACGTAGACTTTCCTGAAGAGGCGAAGGTGGTTGATGAACTTGGAGCGGATGGCGTTGGAATATTCAGAACGGAGTACATATACCTTGTGGAGAAGAGCTGGCCTTCTGAGGATGTGCAAGTTGAGTACATTAAAAGACTTTTGAGCTTTCTTGATAGTGACTTGCCCGTTACCATCAGGATAGCGGATCTTGGTGGTGATAAGATTCCACTTTATGCGGAACACATGATGGATGAGTTGGACTATAGGGGGATACGTTTCTTTATGTTAAAGGAGTCCTTCTTTAGAACCCACATTAGGGCGATTCTCAAGGCCTTTAAAGGAAGAGAATTGAGGCTTTTGGTTCCAATGGTGTCTGATGTCTATGAGATGAAGTGGACCAAAGAGATTGTTAGGGAAGAGATGAACGCTTTGAGATGCAGACCTGAAAAGGTGCTTTTCGGTGCCATGATAGAGACACCAGCAGGTGTAATAGGGATCAGAAGCATAAATGAGGAGGTGGACTTCGTAAGTATAGGAAGCAACGACCTAACGGGATTTCTCTTTGGTATGGACAGGGAATGCAAAATCATGGACTACATGGAGCCACCCAACAACATGGCTATGGTGGAGTGCGTTAGAAGGGTGGTGAGGGTCTGTTCTTCCGAGAAGGTGACCCTGTGCGGGGAGGTTGCGAGGGATAGAAAATACCTGCCGTATCTGCTTAAGGCTGGCTTGAGAAAGCTAAGTGTTAATCCTGCCTTTATCCCTGAACTTAGGCAGTGGTTGGTGGATTACTTAGAAGGAAGCAAGAGAGAGCAGCCCTGTTAGGGCCTCTCTCTCCGGCTGTGTCCCCTATCGTGCCTGTTTCTGTTGTGGGCTGGTTTCCTTGGTTGTCTCTGTGGACGCTCGTTTCTGAGGGGCTCCTCCTCTTTGGGCCCTCCCTCAAGGCCTCTTCTCGTGAGGCGGAAGCGTCCAAGCTCGTCTATCTCCATAATCTTGGCCTCTACCTCATCGCCAATGTTGAACTCTTCTTTAAGGTCCCTGATTCTCCTATCTGAAATCTGCGAGATGTGAAGAAGACCTTCTCTTCCTGGTGCTACCTCAATAAAGAGACCGTAATCTTCTATGCGTTTGACTTTGCCCTTAACTAACTCTCCCACCTGGTAGTCGTGGGCTATCTTGGAGATGATATCCAAGGCTTCTTGGGCTGCTTCTGGGGTCTCAGCAGATACCGTTACCAAGCCATTTTCGTCTATAAAGATTCTGGCTCCGGTCTTGTCTATTATGGCTCTTATGGTCCTTCCACCTGGACCGATAACGTCCCTTATGAAGGACGGCTTTATCTGCATACAGTATATCCTTGGTGCCTTGGGTGATATTTCGGGTCTTGGTGCAGGTAGAGCCTCTTTCATCTTTTGAAGTATGTACAATCTACCTTCTTTGGCCTGCTGTAGAGCTTCTGCCATAATGTCCCAGGTGATACCACTTATCTTGATGTCCATCTGCAAAGCGGTGATGCCCTCTTCGGTACCGGCCACCTTGAAGTCCATATCACCGAGATGATCCTCAAGGCCAAGTATGTCTGAGAGAATGGCGTATCTTCCCGTTTCCTGATCCATGATAAGGCCCATGGCAATCCCGGCCACAGGCTTCTTCATGGGCACACCGGCATCCATAAGCGCTAAAGAGCCTCCACACACTGTGGCCATGGAAGAGGAGCCATTGGATTCAAGGATATCAGAAACCACTCTAACTATGTAAGGAAACTCCTCGCTTTTGGCAGGCACCATAGGCTTTAACGCCCTTTCTGCCAGAGCACCATGGCCAATCTCCCTTCTTGAGGGGCCTCTAAGGGGCCTTACCTCTCCTACGGAGAAGGGTGGGAAGTTGTAGTGAACCATGAAGCTTTTAGATCCCTCGCCGAAGAGCTCGTCTAATATCTGCTCATCCTCCCCCGGCATACCAAGGGTTGCCGCAACCAAAGCCTGCGTTTCACCTCTGGTGAAGAGAGCAGATCCGTGGGCCTCGGGAAGGATACCCACCTCGCAGGAAATGGGTCTTATATCTTTAGTGCCTCTGCCATCGGCTCTTATTCCTTCCTTTAAAATCATCCTCCTCATCTCTTCCTTTTCCACTTTGTCAAAGGCAGAGGCTACTAAGGGTTGCTCTTCTTCTGGGAACTGTTCCATTATGCTTTTCTTGAGCTCTTTTAGGGCCTTTTCTCTTGCCTTTTTCTCCTTGGTGCGTATGGCTGCAAGCAGAGCCTCAAGGTGCTTTTCTCTTATGAGGTTTTCATATTCCTCGGTGGATGGAGGTGGCTCAAATTGTATCTTTTCCTTGCCTATCTGCTGTACCAAGTTCTTCTGTATCTGGATGAGCTTTTTTATCTCTTGATGGGCCACTTTAAGTGCTTCTATGACCGTTTCTTCTGGCACCTCGTTGGCGCCTGCTTCCACCATTACTATGGCATCTTCCGTTCCGGCTACCACCATGTTTAGGCGAGAAACCTCCATCTCCTGCTGGGAAGGATTGATAATGAACTCATCTTCAATCAGCCCTATTCTCACTGCACCTATGGGTCCTTCAAAGGGGATGTCGGATATAGAAAGGGCAGCGGATGCTCCCACAATCGCCAAAACGTCAGGCGGATGCTCTTCATCTGCCGAAATCACCAGGGCCATTACCTGAACCTCATGCCTAAAACCGTCAGGGAAGAGGGGTCTGATAGGCCTGTCTATGAGGCGGGAAACCAGAATCTCGTTATCCATAGGTTTGCCTTCGCGTTTTATGAAACCACCGGGAATCTTGCCTGCTGCATAGGCCCTTTCCCTGTACTCTACGGTGAGCGGGAAGAAGTCTAACCCCTCTGAAGGTTCCTCCGCACAACAGGCGGTGACCAGAACCATAGAGTTACCGGATCTTACTACCACAGAGCCATTGGCCTGCTTGGCCAGCTTTCCTGTTTCTATACTTACCTTTTTTCCTTTGCCAATTTCACACTCAACGGTAACTGCTCCCATGGCTTACTTCCTGAGGCCAAGTTTTGAGATAACTTCTTTGTATCTCTCGGGGTTGGTCCTTGCCAGGTACTTCAGCAGTTTTCTTCTTCTTCCTACCAGCCTCAACAGTCCCCTTTTGGAGTTGGTGTCGTGCTTGTGCTTTTCAAAGTGCTGGGTCAGCCTGTTGATGCGCTCGGTCAAAAGGGCTATCTGTACCTCCACCGAGCCAGTATCGCTCTCGTGCTGCTGGAACTGCCTTATGAGCTCCTGTTTCCTCTCCTTGGTGATGCTCACGTTACCCACCTCCGTTTTTAATTTTACCGTCAACTAAACTATACCTAACGTCAAGAAGTGTAAAGAACTTTGAAGGGATGACATAGCCATCTTCCCTCTGGTGTCCTCTTTATTACGCCCATGGCTATGAGTTCTCCATCTTCGTTCAAAATCTTTACGTAGTCTCCTTCATTAAGCTCCTCTTTGCCCAGTTCCTGTGGGGTAACGACCACAGAATTTCCCACAGTTATCCACCACTTGAGCCTTCCCATCACCTTGAGGCTGGGAAAATCTGGAAAACATTGGTGTAAAGGGATTATCAGCTTCTTCCTTTCTTCCAACTCCATACCTGATAGCTCGTCAAGGGTAACGGCCTGCTCAAGGTTGAACCCTGCGGCAGACGTTCTCGCCAAGTCCCACAAAGTTCCCACCGTTCCCAACTCTTCACCGATATCCTTCGCTAACGTCCTTATGTACACTCCCTTTCCCACCCGAGCGTAGAACTTGATGTAGGGTGGCTCATAGCTTATGAGTTTGAGCTCGTCAATATGGACCTTCTTGGGTTCAACCTCTACGTTTTTGCCCTCTCTTGCAAGCTGGTAGAGCCTTTTTCCCTTGTACCTTTTGGCGGAGTATAGGGGAGGTTTCTGCCAGATGTCTCCGGTAAACTTTTTGAATACCTCCTCTATCTTTTCCGGAGTGATGTTTTGGGGCACCTCTTTCTCTTCTAAGATCTTGCCTTCTCTGTCGTAAGTGTCCGTGAGAACTCCGAGCTTTATCTTGCCTACGTACTCCTTAGGTAAGCTCATAAATATATCAGATAGCTTGGTAGCCCTTCCCACCGCTATGGGAAGCACTCCTGTGGCCATGGGATCTAAGGTGCCTAAGTGTCCTGCCTTCTTAATCCTGAGAAGCCTTCTAATCTTTTCCACCACGCGGGTGGAGGTGATTCCTTGGTGCTTGTTTACCACTATAACGCCAGCAGTCTCTTCCATTGTACTCCCTTCTTGGATACCTGTGTGTTGTAAATAGAGCGTAATGTTGCTAAATCCCATTAGCAAATTTGCAGGAGTGAGGCAATGGTTGATCTGCATACGCATACAGTTTTTAGCGATGGTGTCCTTATCCCTACGGAGTTGGTTAGGAGGGCTTTAGTTAAGGGCATAAAATTTATAGGTATCACTGACCATGGTGACTTTTCCAACATGGAGCAAATAATTCCTTCTGTATTGAAGGTAGCCGAAAGGTTGAACAAGCTGAACCTCGGCATAAGGGTGATCCCGGGAATAGAGATAACACATGTTCCTCCTGAGGATATAGAGGACGCAGTGAAATTTGCCAGATCCTTGGGTGCCAAGTTAGTTGTGGTTCACGGTGAGACGGTTGTGGAGCCTGTGGCTCCTGGTACCAATAGAGCCGCCATTGAGGCTGGTGTTGATGTCTTGGCTCATCCGGGTCTTATATCTGAAGAGGAGGTAAAGCTTGCAGCTGAAAGAGGGGTGGCGTTGGAGGTTTCAGGAAGAAAGGGCCATTCCTTTACCAATGGACGTGTGGTGGCGCTGGCAAAAAAATTTGGAGCTACCTTGGTGTTTAACACCGATACCCATGCCCCCGGAGATTTAATGGATGAGAACATGGCTTTAAAGGTGCTCATGGGAGCGGGATTGGGTAAAGATGAGGCTATAGGCATCATAATGAATGGGTACAGACTTGCTGAAAAGATACTTGGGGAGGTGAAGTGATGGCTGAAGAGAGGGACTGGGCTGACGTTATCTACGAAAATCGCAAGGCTATTGTAGCTGCCGTTATTGGGATTGTGGTGGCGGTGGTGCTATTTGGTCTTTTTAAACACATGAGAACCAAGAAGGCAGAAGAGGCTGCTTACTACTTCAGCAAGGGTTTGGAGGTTATGTTCTCTTCTGGAAAGGAGAAGGATCTTAAAAGTGCCCTTGAGTATTTCAGAAAGGCCGAGAAGGTTGGGGTGGGCAAAGAGGCCAAGTTGGCTAAGATAATGGAGGGAAGGATACTCATTGAGATGGGGAAGGAGGAGGAAGGCAGGGCTCTTATAAAGAAGGCCCTTTCTGGGATCAAAGGTTCTTACCTTGAGCCTGTCTTACTTTCGGACACCATGGATGAAGCGGTCTTTAAAGAGTATCTTTCCCGGGATAACCCCTTTCTTGAGGATTATGTGAGGTTTCAGCTTGCTATGCTTTATCTGAATCAGGGGAAAAAAGAAGAGGCCAAGAAAGAGCTTTTGACCCTTAAAGGTAAGTTCCCCAGCTCTCCCTTTTCCCGTGATGCCGAGCGTATACTGGAGGTTCTGAGATGAAAAGGTTTCTCTCTGGTAACGAGGCTGTGGCAAGGGGAGCGTGGGAGGCGGGCTTAAAATACGCCTCATCCTATCCGGGAACGCCCTCCACTGAGATACTACAGAGCCTTGCCAGATTTCCGGAGGTACAGGCTGAGTGGGCGCCCAACGAGAAGGTGGCCCTCGAGTCCGCCATCGGGGCAAGTTTTGCAGGCCTTCGGGCCATGGCTTCTATGAAGCACGTTGGATTGAACGTTGCCGCTGATCCCTTCATGACCCTTGCTTACACTGGTGTTAATGCTGGTTTGGTGGTGGCAGTGGCCGATGATCCTGGTCTGTATAGTTCTCAGAACGAGCAGGATACCCGCCGCTATGCCGTGGCTGCCCGGGTGCTTGCCCTTGAGCCGTCCGACTCTCAAGAGGCTTTGGCGTTTACTAAGGATGCCTTCTTCTTGTCAGAGAGGTTTGACATCCCGGTCCTGTTGCGGCTTGTGACGAGGATATCCCATTCCAAAGGCGTGGTTGAGATTGGAGATAGGGTGGAGCCGATGCAGAAAGAGGAGGTTAGGGACCCTGCCAAATGGGTTATGCTTCCTGCCTATGCTAAGATAAGGCATACAAACCTGCTTGAGCGATTTAAAAAGTTGAAGGATTTTGTTGAATCAAAAGAGGCAGATGCCTTTTTGGTTGAGGATCTCCAAGATACTAAGGTGGGCTTTATCACCTCAGGAATATGCTATCAGTATGTGAAAGAGGCTTTTCCTGAGGCTTCCGTTTTTAAGCTGGGGATAATAAATCCGCTTCCCTTTGAAAGAATTAGACGCTTTGCCTCTAAGGTTGATGTACTTTACGTGGTTGAAGAGCTGGATCCTGTTCTGGAGGAGCAGCTTAAAGCGCAGGGCATAGATGTCATTGGTAAGGAGGTCTTTCCCGAATACGGGGAGTTTTCACCTGATGTAGTGAGGTCCTGCGTGGACAAAAGCTATAAGCCTAAGGCGGTGTATTTCACCGATATTCCCACTCGCCCGCCGACTTTGTGTCCGGGCTGTCCTCACAGGGGTGTTTTTGTGGCATTGAGAAAGCTTGGCGTTACTGTCTTTGGGGATATAGGGTGCTATACCCTTGGAGCCTTGCCTCCCCTTTCCAGTATCCACTCCTGTGTATGCATGGGTGCTGGTGTGTCCATGGTACATGGTGCCAACAAAGCTGGACACAAAAAGTCTGTGGCAATTATAGGGGACTCAACTTTCCTGCACAGCGGTGTGACCTCGTTGATGAACATAGTTTACAACAGATCTTCCTCCACAGTTATCATCATGGACAACGGAACCACTGCCATGACAGGTAAACAGCCGCATCCGGGAACGGGAGTGACTGCCAAGGGGGAGAAGACGGTTAAGCTGTCTATTGAAGAGGTTGTGAGAGGTGTAGGTGTTGAGAGGGTGAGGGTGGTGGATCCGTACAATGTTAAAGAGACCTACGAGGTTATAAAGGAGGAGCTTGAGATAGATGAACCTTCCGTAGTTATCACCAGAAGGCCCTGTACTCTCATAGCAGAAAGGCTTGGGAAAACTTACACTGTTGATAAAGACAAGTGTATCGCCTGTGGTGCATGCCTGAAGGTTGGATGCATGGCCCTTTCTATGAACGGTAACGCGAGCATTGATGAGCTGTTGTGTTTTGGCTGTGGCGTATGTGCCCATGTCTGTCCGGTGGATGCCATTGTGGAGGTGGTCAATGAAAATTGATGTGGTGATATGCGGTGTTGGGGGACAGGGAGTGCTACTGGCATCGGAGGTCTTAGGGGCTTTAGCTATTGAGAAGGGCCTTGATGTCAAAAAGAGTGAGATACACGGAATGGCACAAAGGGGCGGAAGCGTCTTTTCCCACGTTAGAATAGCAGAGAAGGTCTTTTCCCCTGTTATACCTCAGGGAACAGCGGGGTACATGCTCGCCTTTGAGGAGCTTGAGGTACTCAGATACGCCCATTTCCTCTCGCAGAAGGCCAAAGTCTTTATCAACAAACAGCGTATAAACCCGATGACTGTTTTAAGTGGAGAGGCAGTGTATCCGGAAGATCCTGTCGGAATGATGTCTCGGCATTTTGAGGTTAAGTCTGTGGATGCTTTAAGGCTTGCCAAAGAGGCTGGAAATGTTAGGGCGGTAAATATGGTTATGCTTGGCGTCCTGTCGGCGTGCCTTCCTTGGAGTGAGGATGACTGGTTCAAGGCCATGGAGATGGTCTTCCCTGCAAGGCTTTTGGATGTAAACAAAAAGGCCTTTACGCTTGGCAGAACCGTGTTGTGAGTGGTTTTGGCAGAGAGCGCATCCTCGTTGTAGAAGACGATCAGTACATAGCTGATCTTTTGAAACAAATACTTGAGAAAGAGGGGTATGTCGCAAGGACTGCGTCCAATGGTGCTGAGGGGCTCTTTATGGCAAGCTCCAACAGCTTTGACCTAATCGTACTTGATGTTATGCTGCCGGAGCTTGATGGTTTTAGTGTCTGTTCTGCTCTCAGGGATAAGGGAATAAACGTTCCCGTGCTAATGCTTACCGTTAAGGATAGCGTTGATGACAAGGTGGAGGGATTGAGCAGAGGGGCAGACGACTACCTCACTAAACCCTTTTCCATTGAAGAGTTGCTTGCGAGAGTAAAAGCTTTGCTTAGAAGGTTCAAAGGGTACAAGAGTGTTTTAAAAGTGGCTGATCTGGAACTTGATCCTGTGTCCAGAAGGGTAAGGAGAGCTGGGGTAGAGATAGAGCTTTCACCCAAAGAGTTTGATATACTAGAACTACTTGTCAGAAGCATGGGCAAGGTCATAGGCGAAAGGGCGATACTCAAAGAGGTATGGGGGCTGGACTGTACTAAGAGCAATATCTTGAAGGTTTACATGCACCATCTCAGACAAAAGGTTGATAGAGGTTTTGATAAGAAGCTCATAAGAACCGTTCGCGGTGTTGGATATATGATAGATGTCTCTTAGAAGGAAAATAGCGCTTTGGTACGTGTCAACTTTGGTCGTTTTGTTTTTGGTGTTTTCCCTATCTTTATGTCTGCTTTTGAAAAAGACCGAAGAGCGTTCTTTAGAGCTTGAGCTTTTTGCTAAAGCGGAAGAGCTTGAGGATGCCCTTGAACAGGCTCCTGCCGATGCATGGCCGGGGATTTTGAAGGATTTTCCCGTGCAAGTGGCTCAAATCTACGAGGTGAGTGCTGATGAGATTAAAGTTTTGTTGTCCAAACCCCAGGGCTATCCCCCTTTGGGTTTAAAGGAAGCAGAGAGATGGGCTAAAAGGGGGATCAAGGGAGAGTATTTGCTCCTTAGTGAATCCTTGGATGGAGAAGTTTATGATGTTGTATTTATGAAGTTGTCGGAAGAAACCCCTGTTAAAATAGTGGCTGTTGCTTCTTCTTTAGAGGGCGTAACAAAAACAGTGAGACATCTTGTGTTGATTGTGCTTATGGTGATGCCTCTTTTAGTGGTGCTGGCCTTTCTTACCAGTAATATCTTGGTTAAGGTGTCTCTCACCCCTGTAAGGAGGGTTATTGAAACGGCCAAAGCTATCAGTGTGGAGGACTTGTCTAAGAGGATTCCTGAGGTGGAGACCAAAGATGAGATAGGAGAACTTGTAAGAACCTTTAACTCCATGATGGAAAAGCTTGAGGAGTCTGTTAATGCCATCAAGCGTTTTTCGTCAGATGCGGCCCATGAACTTAAAACTCCCCTTACAGCGTTAAAATCACATCTTGAATTTCTGTTGCGAGAAAACAGATGTTCTGACTGTGAGATGGAACTTAGGCAGGTTCTTGCCCGCGTAGATAGGCTCATCCACATAGTTAATAGCCTTTTAGTCTTGGCCAAGCTGGATAGTATGGATGTGCGGAATTTAAAAAATAGGGTGGCACTTGATGTGGTGGTTCTGGAGGTCTTTGAACGCTTCCAGCAACAAGCACAAAAGAGGGCTATAAAGCTTCTTATAGATAGGGTTGATCCTGTTGAGGTTATTGGAGATGCGGTCTTGTTGTCCCAGGCTATTTCTAACATTGTGGATAACGCTGTAAAGTTCACTCCTTCTGGTGGGGAAGTGAGGATAAGCCTCGTGAAGGACGGGGATAAGGCTCGCTTGAGCATTTCTGACACTGGTGTTGGGATGTCTCAGGAAGAGCTGGGCAAAATTTTCTCCTACCTTTACAGAGGCGATCCGTCTCGCTCTGAAAGAGTGCCAGGGATAGGACTTGGGTTAACGATAGCTAAAAGAATTTTTGAACTCCACGATGCATCTGTAAAGGTAGAGAGTGATCCTGGACGGGGGACCTCTTTCCATATAACTTTCATAACACAAGATTAACTCCTATGGCTGCTATCACTATGTACCATAGATTGTGAACTGCAAAGATGTAGGCGGGGATGGCAAATTCTGTGATCACTCTGTCAAGCGTAAGTTCCCATCTTTTCATCGGTACATGCACTACACTCACCTTCACCTGTCCATTGCTCAGTCTGACCTTCAGGTAATGGGGATTAGGGCCTCGCTTGTCACATCCTGCTCCTCCTGTAATGTAGAATGGAATGCTGTCCCAGTTACCAGAAATAAAGGTGTGGATGTGGGAGCAAAAAATGGCTGTAACCTTGTATTTGCTGAATAGACTCAAAAGCGTTTCGGCGTCTTGTGGGTTTTTCAGGCTGTGCCCTATTTTCCTTTTCCCTTCTCTTGGGTCGTAGGGAGGAATGTGCATGAAAACGAACCTGTATGTGTATTTTTGGGACTCTTTCAGCTTCGCTTCAAGCCATCTCACTTCAAAGGGAAAGAGATGTCTCTTTTCGGACGTGTCCATGAGTATGAAGTAGGCCTTTTCTGTTTTGAGGGAGAAGTAAAATGGTCCGAATAACCTGTAAAACCAGACCCTCCCTGCACCGTGAATGTCGTGATTTCCAGGAATTACTAATACGGGCTTTTGAAGCTTTGATAATTTTTTGAGAAAAAGCATATACTCTTCAAATCTGCTCTTTTGCGTGATGTCTCCAAGTAAGATGACGAATTTCAGATCTTTGTCTCGGTTTATCTGTTCTATAATTTTTCCGAAAACGGTTTGCGAGGTTCTGGGGTCTCCGATTACTGCGAAGGAGAAAGGGTCTTTGCCTTTTGTTCTTTCTATCCTTCTAACAGAGCTATAATTCAATTCTAAATATCTGTCCTTTAGCTCATACAAAGGTATGGTGCTCAATTTTGCCAAAGCGGCGGATGTTGCAGCAAGTATTGCTAACATCCTTAGGAGAGACTTCATGAAGGGAGAATATTCACGGCAGAGGTCCTTTGTAGAATAGCTTAAGATTAAAAAGTTTTAATCTTTCTCGATTGTGAATCCTGCCTGCCTCAAAGACAATCCCTGTAGATTAGCAGGAGGGGAGATTTTTTGGGTAAATGGCAACTGTTCCTGGTGTTTTTCGTCTCCATCTTTTTCCTGGTGCTTCCCAACGGATTTTATCACACAGTTGATAGGGACGAGCCCAAGTACCTTGAGGCTGCCCGTGAGATGATGGTTAAAAGAGATTTGGTAACTCCATGGTTCAACTGCCAGCCCAGGTTTGACAAGCCCGTTTTTACCTATTGGCTGGTGATAGCTGGATACACTTTGTTTGGTGTTAACGAGTTTGGTGGAAGGTTTTTCATCTCTATGTTCGGGGTGTTCACCGTTCTTTTGTTGTTTTTGTGGCTCAGAAAGAGGGTAGGTGAAACCGTTGCTTTATGGGCAGCTCTTTCCCTTCTTGCCATGGTTGATTTTGCAGTGATGTCATCTGTAGCAATGCCCGATGTGGTTCTAACCTTCTTCATAACGGCATCGCTTATTGCCTTCTTTGAGGAAAGGTATCTCTGGACGTCTCTTTTTTGCGGTTTTGCTACCTTGACCAAAGGACCGGTTGGGCTGGTCATTCCTGCACTGGTTGGATTCTTCTTCTTGCTGGTAACTAAGGATCTTAGAAGGATCTCGTGTATTCCATGGATTAGAATGGCCATCATCTATCTACTTTCAGCTCTTCCTTGGTATGCGGTTATGGTAAAGATTCACGGTCCTGCCTTTTTCAATCAGTTCTTCATCTTTCACAACGTGAAACGCTTTCTTTACAAAATCCCCGGACACTCCACTCAGTGGTGGTATTACTTAGCCAATTATCCGTGGATGTATTTGCCTTTGAGTCCTATTTTTCCCTTTGCTTTTTACAAGATTTTACTCAAAGGTAGAGGAAGTTTGCTTACTTTTGCAGGAGTCTGGTTCTTGGTAGTTTTTCTTTTCTTTCAAACTGCTCACACCAAGCTGATCCACTATCTTCTGCCCTCTTTTCCTCCAGTTGCTGTTGTAAGTGCTTGGTTTTTCTATAAGAGAAGATGGTTTAGGACGTTGGTGGTTTCTTTCTTGGCGTTTCTTATGGTTGTCAAATGGACGTTGATGCCTTATGTGGATAGCTTGCGGGTTAAGCCCCGCTTAGGTATGGAACTGGGTAAATTAGCGGCATCCTGCAAGGAGTGCCGATTTGCCTTCTTTAAATATCAGAGCCCTGAGCTCATATACCGATCCAGGGTGTGCATTAGGAGGGTGGATAAGGATAAATTAAAAGCACTCTTTGAAAAAGAAAGGTCCGTTGTCGTCGTCACCCTTGATTCCAAGCTGAAGAATCTAATAGGTGTTAAGTACCGTTTGCTCTGTGAGATAAAGCCACTTTTGGAGAAACACTGTATTGTTGTCATATCCAATCGATCCTTTGATTTTTCACCTTTCTGTGCTCAAAATAACTGATAGAACATGACCAACGGAGGTGCTTTATGATTCGTTTGGAGTATGGGTGTGCCCTTTCTGAGATAGAATTAGATAGCGTAATCCCTCTTTTGAAGGAGGCTCATTCTAAACTGCTTATGAAGAGAGACTCTAAAGAGGTGGGTTTTATAGACCTTCCTTTTGAACCTGTTGAGGAGATTCGTAAACTTGCCGAGGAAAAGAGAAAACACACCGATGCTTTGGTTCTTGTGGGTATAGGTGGGTCCTCCCTTGGAGCAGAGTGCCTCATCCATGCTCTGGATAAGGCGGAGAACTTCTACGTGCTTGATAACGTAGATCCTTATAAGGTTGCGTCTGTTTTAGACAGGATTGATCCCAAAAGAACCTGCTTCAACGTCGTCTCCAAATCTGGAGGGACCACAGAGACTATAGTCAACTTTATGGCTGTTCTTGAGGTGTTAAAAAGGAGTATGCCTTGGGATGAGGCAAAGAGAAATATAGTCATAACCACTGATCCTGAAAAAGGTCTCTTACGGGAAATAGCCCAAAGAGAAGGGATTGCGTCACTCCCTGTTCCTCCTAATGTTGGGGGGAGGTTCTCTGTACTTTCCCCTGTGGGGCTTTTTCCCGCAGCCTATATGGGTGTGGACTTAGACGCCCTTTTGATGGGTGCTAAGAAGGCGGTGGATTGGTGTATGTGTGAAAGCCTTGAGAAAAATCCGGCATGGCTTATAGCAGCCCTCCATTACCTGCACGCTATAAGGGGAAAGAACATAGCTGTGATGATGCCCTACTGCGAAAGACTTTCTCTTTTTGTTAGTTGGTGGAGACAGCTCTGGGCGGAGAGCCTTGGCAAGGATGGAAAAGGTCAGACACCTGTTAAAGCTATGGGCACCGTTGATCAGCACTCTCAGATACAGCTTTACAACGATGGTCCGAAGGACAAGCTGATAACCTTTATAGTGGTTGAAGATTTCGGCAGGGATGTAAAACTTCACAACCACTTAGGTATTGCAGACTTTCACTATTTAAACGGAAAGACCCTCTCGCAAGTGATGTACGCTTCTTATTTAGGCACGGCTTCTGCGCTGGCGAAAAATAAGGTGCCTTTCATAACTGTGAAACTGGATAGGATTGATGAAGCACATCTTGGGGCTCTCTTTATGGTGTACGAGTTTGCCACAGCTATATCTGGGTATCTCTACGATATAAATCCCTTTGACCAGCCTGGTGTTGAGGAGGGCAAAAGGCTTACCCATGGTCTTTTGGGGAGAGAGGGGTATGAGAAGAAGCGTGAGGAAGCCCTTTCTCTGGCGAGCACCTGTTCTAAATGCTTGATAGAGCGCAGGTTATAAATTTTTGCTAAATTTTTTGGGGTGGGGTGTTGACATTCCTGAAAGGATGCTTATATTACACCCTCGCCTTCGGGAGGAGGCAGCAGGAACCTGAAACGGCAAAAAGGCACCGAGGGGCTTTTCGGAGCAGCCAATAGAAAATTTTGAAAAGGCCCCTTGACAGTTTGGGAAAGGTGCCTAAT
>JALWBK010000258.1 GCA_027037155.1 bacterium
TGGCTACCCCTCCACAAAAGCTGGCGGAGGGATTCGAACCCCCGACCTGCTGATTACAAGTCAGCTGCTCTACCAGCTGAGCTACGCCAGCTCATACCATACCTTTCCACGGCAATCAATGAGAATATCCATTTTCTTTCTTTTGTCAAGGGCTAAGTGCGTATATAAAAGATAGTTGACAGCCAAAAGCGGAAGGCATATAAAGCCTGTGGTAAAGCAGTTTCGCGTAATTCGCCCGGGTGGCGGAATTGGTAGACGCAGGGGACTTAAAATCCCCTGGGCGCAATGCCCGTGCGGGTTCGAGTCCCGCCCCGGGCATTTAAGTGATTCTTTCCACGAAACTTTTGAGAATATCCTTCAAGCGTGCTATGTCCTCCACTTCCATCTCCAAGTAAAGCACGTTCTTTTCAGGAGTCAGCGCGATATGCCTTGCAACCTCTGACACGGGTTCAAAAAGCCTTACTAACTTGTTCTTCAACTTTGAATTTTTGTAAAACATCTTGCATTTTACACCAGATACTACAAGCTCCTCCTCGTCAAGCTGTGCTCTGTTATACACCTTGACTCTTTTCAACGGGGCATCCTTCACAATGTGACACTCGGTTGGAACCCTCTTTTTTAGGTAAAAGAGCAGTTGCAAATTATCTTTTCTTCCCAGCATCCACACAAAGGGCAGCCAAAGCAAAGCATGCCTGGGAATCATGCGAAAGTTTGCAAGCACCTTCTCAAAGCCATCCACCTGAAACTCGGCGGAAAAGCCTATAACACCGCCAAGCCAGGTATAAAGCTTGTCCTTAGGGCGAAGTACATCTTCAAGAACAGCGGCCACTTCCCTCGCCCTTCTCACGTTAACCTTCACCCCTTTGTAGAACCACCACACAAGAAGAGCGCTAAAAAGCAAGAAGGCGATAAAGATCTTTCCCGACACAGACATCACTTCAATACCTCTTCAACCCAAAAACGGCCAATGGTAAGGTAGTCCTCAATGGCAAGAGACTCCTTCTCTTTTATAAAGGGAACTTCATAGGTAGGCACACCCCTGAAGTACTCTCTTATCTCGGAAATCTCCTTCTGAAACAGTCCAAACTTGTTTATCAACACAGCCCTTAGGTTCATACCAAGGTCTTTCAGGGTCTCCTTAATCCTCAGTCCCTCCTGAATAGAGAGTTTATCTTGATTCACCACTAAAATCTTCACAGACTCATCCCCACTAAACAGATCCCACATGCCCTTCATGAGCTTGTAATGCGCGGCTAACTCCTGCAATACCTTATCCTCTTCTGGAGCAACAGCTACCCCCTCGCCCAGTGCCTCTTCTCCCTTGATGGAGGCTACCATTCTCCTTCTTTCCAAAATCTTCAACCTCCACTGCCGCAGCACCCCTATCCACTCAATGTTCAACTTGGGAAGAGCAAGGATTCTCAAGGTAAGGCCCGTAGGAGGAGTATCAACCACAACGTAGTCATAGTCCTGTGCATCTTTTAGCACATGGTGCATAGAGTAAAGAACTGCCACCTCCTCCATACCTGGCGAGTAACGCATGGATTCCACAATCTTATCAAGTCCAACAACCGACAGGTGCTTGTACAGGCGTTTCATACGGGATATGGCGTCCTCTATGTAGAGCTGTAGGTACCTGCCCACATCCACCTCATAGGCAAAAAGTCTTTTGTAAACCTGCTTAGCCTTTGAGACGTCACAACCCACCACATCGGATATATTGTGGGCAGGATCAACAGAGAACCAAAAGACACTATAGCCTTTATCGGCAAGGTAGTAAGACAAAGCTGCGCTGGATGTAGTCTTACCAACTCCTCCCTTGCCGAGAAAAAGAAAGAGCCTCTTCATATATCCGCTATCTCAAACCAATATGCAGCAGTATCGTCAATGTAGCGAGATCTGGAGAGCGCCACAACAAGCTCCCTCTCAAGCAGAGGAAGAAGAGAAAGGGCTACAAAAGAGGGAGGAGAGGGCACACCTATAAAAGAGCCTAACAGAAGAAGAGCGTATGCCCCCTCCATCTCCTTAAGTTCTTCCTCCACTACACCAATACTGCGTTCCTCAATTCCGCTCAAAATACCCTTTAGCGTTCTCAATAGGCTATTACAAAAATCTCCCACACCCATTTACTTCTCACTGGTTGCCAAGGTCTCTGCCTCTGGTTTGGAGGTGAAGTAGTCAAATATGAGCACCAAATTGAGCAGAAGCATTATCACAACCACAGCACCAATAATCCAGCCCTGGACAGGATTCTTACCAACATATACAGGCACAGCCTTGAGGACATACCATATCAGAGCAGCAGAAACGGTTATCCACAGGAAGAGTGCAGGAACAAGCACCGCTGCTCCCTGCTTCTTCTGCACCCTGATCACCCACGCTGCAGCGGTAAGCATGGCTATGGATGCCAGCATCTGGTTGGCACCGCTGAAGGCAGGCCAGACAACATGCCATGCACCACTCCAGGCCAAATAGACGCCCAAAGCAGCAGGTACCACCGAGGCAACCCACCTGTTGGTGAAGAAGTTGTAAACTCCAGGAGCCGCATTTTCTATGGGCTCAAGAAGCTCTGCAAAGGTGTATCTCGCAAGCCTGTTGGTGGTATCCAAAGTTGTCATGGCAAAAGATGCTATCCACATGGAGGCAAGGATAACCATAAAGTCACGAGGTAGGTGCAGCACGTTGTGAACAGTGGCTCCGTAAGACTTGGCGAAGAAGCCCGCAGGACCTCCCAACTTCTTTTCTGCCGCAAGTATGTTAGCCGCAAAGCCCGAAGGGGTAGTCATCTTAGCAGCTAACTCTTTGGGAATAAGGGTCATACCATAGGCACCGATACATGCCACCACAATGGTGGAGAGGAAGCCCTCCGCAAGCATACTTCCGTATCCCACAAAAAGCCCCTCCTCCTCTTTAGAGAGCTGCTTTGAAGAGGTACCAGACGCCACGAGGGAGTGGAAACCAGAAAGGGAACCACAGGCAATAATCAACACCACCGCAGGCCAGAAGGGAGTGGGCTGACCGGCAATGAGCTTAGGTGCAAAGGAGGCAAAAGCAGGTATGCCTATGGACTTGAAGGAGAGAATACCAGCAAGACCGCCAAGGATCAGACCACCAACGAGAAGCAGTGAGTTCATGTAATCTCTGGGCTGAAGCAGCACATGAACGGGAATGGAGGCCGCTACAATAATGTACACGAAAAAGACCAGCATCCACACATGGTAAGAGGCCTTTATGGGTAAAGACTTGCCCAGCCATATTGAAAGCGCCAACCAGATAGCTGCGAAGAGGGTTCCTATACCGAGTCCAACCCTCATCCTGTAAAGCAATACACCTAAGATAAGGGCACCGCCTATCTTTATGAGATAAGACGTGGGAACTGCAGGGATCTTCACGAAGAGCTTTCCAAGCACTGCCGCAAAGGCCGCAACCACCAAAACCAACACAAAGAATACAAAGATGGAAAAGATATAACCCGTTCTCTTCTTCAAGATCCTGCCGGCTATCCACTGAACCGAATGGCCATCGTAGCGAACAGAGCTCATCAATGAGAGGTAATCATGGACAGCACCAATCACCACATTACCCAGCCACACCCACAAAAGAGCTGGCAGCCATCCCCAAGCAATTCCTATGGCAGGACCGACTATGGGTCCAGCACCGGCTATGGACGCAAAGTGATGACCAAAGAGCACGTACTTGTTGGCAGGTACAAAGTCCACACCATCGTAGAGGCGAACTGCAGGGGTCGGTTCTTCAGAAACCTCCACAACCTTGTGAGCCAGATACCTGCCGTAGAGAAAGTAGAGCAAAAAATAAAGCACCAAACCTGCTATAATTATAACACTTACCGTCATGATACACCTCCCGCAGGCAGGCTAGAACAGATTTTTGTAATGTTTTTATTCCCGACCGGTATAAAATGCAATAGCCTCGGCCAACGCTTCCACCACCCTTACCTGATCCTCTATGGTAAGGTAGGGATGAAACGGCAAACTTAGCACTTCCTGAGACGCAGTTTCAGATACGGGAAAGTCCCCTTCCTTATAGTCCAAATAGCTGAAAGCCTCCTGATAGGGCACCGGTACGGGATAGTGAACGGCGGTAGGGATACCGTTCTGGTTCAAAAAACTTGCAACCCCATCTCGATTAGGTACCCTCACGGTGTACTGGGCGTAAACCGATACGTTATACTCCTTCACCACGGGAGGCGATATGCCCTTTCCCCTAAGCAAGACATCGTAGCGGCCTGCCACAACCTGCCTGAGCTCTATCTCCTCAGGATACACTTTAAGCTTTTCGCGAAGGATAGCCGCCTGTAGTGCGTCCAACCTACCGTTCATGCCTATGTACTTGTGGGTGTATCGCTTCACCTGTCCATGATTGCGCAACACCGACACCCTGTAGGCCAAGTCGTCATCGTCGGTGAAGACACATCCCCCGTCCCCGTAAGCACCAAGAGGCTTTGCTGGAAAGAAAGATGTGCAGGAGATATGAGCAATGGCACACGAATTCTTGCCCTTATGCCTGGCACCCAAGGACTGGGCCGCATCCTCTATGAGATATATCCCCTTGGCATCACAAAGCTCCCTCAACACCTCAAGCTCCGCACACTGACCATACAGACTAACGGCTATGACAGCTTTGGTCTTGGGTGTTATGGCCCTTTTCACCTGCTCAGGATCAATGTTATAGGTATCAGGCAGTATATCCACAAAGACCGGCTTGGCTCTTAAGAGAGCCACCACCTCTGCTGTGGCGAAGAAGGTAAAGGCAGGCACCACCACCTCGTCATCCGGTCCCACCTCTAATGCTATAAGGGAAAGAAGCAAAGCGTCGGTACCTGAAGAGCAGGAAACGGCGTGTTTCACCCCCACAAAGGAGGCTATCTCCTTCTCAAAAGCCTCAACCTCTGGTCCCATAATAAAGCGACTGGACTCAAGAACCCTCTCAACAGCCTGCATAATCTGAGGCTTAAGCCTTGAATACTGCTTCTTTAAATCAATGAACTCCATAGCAAACCTCCCTAAACGCAAAGTAACTTAACAACCCTCTCTAAAACAGCCGAAGGCTCAATGGACTCTGTACAAAGAGAATGACACGCCCTCTTGAAACAGCCCCTTGAAGGACAGCCACACTCCACAACCTCTCCCAAAGGAAATGGCCCATTTCTGACAGCGGAAGATGCACAGTAAAGGCCCACACAAGGCACTCCCAAAGCGGCAGCTATGTGAAGAAAGCCGGTGTCAGGTGCCACAACCACAGAGGCTCTGCTGATTACAGCTATGGCCTTTCTCAAAGGCAGCTCAGGCAGCAGTACATCCGAAAGGAGTTTGAACCTGCAACTTTCCCCAAGCCCTGGCAGAAAGAGTATTGGTATATCCAATACAACTCTGGCAAGGGCGTAAAAGCGCAGGCACCAGTCTTCCGAAAGCCTCTTTGTACTCCAGGCTGCACCGGGAACAATCAAAACGTACCGCTCAGGTAATAATCCCTCAAGTCCTTCAAAATCATCCTCAAAGATCTTTAAGCCAAAGTCGTACACGCCATCGTTTTCAATATCACAGGCTTCGCACACCAGTTCCCTAAGTTTTTCCACCACATGGGAGGAAGTAGTGGAGACCCTATCGGTGTAAAAAATAGAGGCCGCCTTCTCCCTTACCTCCTCCTTAGAAAAGCCAAACCTCCTTTTCCCAAGCCAGAAGGTGTAAAGTCCAGTCTTGAAGAGTCCTTGAAGGTCAATCACCAACTCAAAGCGTCTGAAATATCTTGAAATATCAGCAGGGGTTATGAGCTCATCCACAAAGGAAACACCTTGAAAAAGTGGTAGATAAGAGGACTTAACCAGCCACCAGAGCCTGCAGTCTGTCTTTCTTTTTACAATAGAAACAGCGCCAAGGGCATGTACCACATCTCCCAGAGCGGAAAGCTTAACAACCAAAATATCACATGGTTGACTCAAGCCATCCCACTGAGATGTTGGCATTTATAAAGTCCTCGTGGTTGAGGATAAAGGCATGAAGGGGCAGCGTCGTCTTAACCCCCTCTACAATACACTCCTCAACCGCTCTTCTCGCCCTTTTTATGGCGTGAAGCCTGTTTTCACCATGAACGATGATCTTGGCAATCATGGAGTCGTAATAGGGGGGAATGGTATAACCCTGGTAAACTGCAGTATCCACCCTCACTCCGGGACCACCGGGAAGCACAAGTTTCTTCAAGGTCCCAGGAGACGGTGCAAAGGTGACAGGGTCCTCGGCATTCACCCTCATCTCAATGGCCCATCCCCTAAATTTAACATCCTCTTGGGCTATACCGAGTCTTTCACCAGAAGCCACCTGAAGCTGCAACTTCACCATATCCATCCCTGTTATCATCTCTGTAACCGGGTGCTCCACCTGGATACGAGTGTTCATCTCAATGAAGTAATGGTTTCCTTCAGCATCCACTAAAAACTCCACAGTACCGGCGTTTCTATACCCCACCGCCTTGGCCAGCTTCACCGCATCGGCACAGAT
>JALWBK010000259.1 GCA_027037155.1 bacterium
TCCCCTGCTGAGGTCAAAAGGGTGATTAACCAGCTGGAAAACGAACTCCAAAGGCTTCAAAGGGGCGAAAAGGGTGTTGGAAGATTTGCCAAATGTGGCTTTCAATGTCCCAAGGAGATGCTTAGAAACAACCTGCTTATAGACCAGTATTTTGACAGCAACGCAAGGATCAAGGTGATAAAGCAAGAACTTGCCGTGCTCAAAGAGCTGCTTAAGATGTTGACAACATCCTCATCTTACGGCTCATCAGGCTTCGCACCGGGACAGTTTATAGGCTGTTTCAGAGACAGAGGTGAACCCTACGGTTTAAAGGGCAGAGATTTGGATGGATTCGCCTTCAGCAGCGAAAAAATGACACCCCAACTTTGTATGAGGGAATGTGCAAGAAGAGGCTTTTCATACGCCGGCGTCCAAGCCAACAGTTACTGTTTCTGCGGCAACAACTATGGCAGATACGGAGGAGCCACCAACTGCAACCTAAGGTGCTCTGGTGATTCCAATCAAATATGCGGTGGAAGCTGGGCAAACAGCATATACAGCGTTGCAGGACTTGGCGTCCCAAGGCTTCATTATGGTCCAGGAATTGAGGTGAACACAGACCGACCAGGCTTAGACTATAAAAGCTTTAACCTACCCTATCCCGATTACAGACTTTGCCAAAAGGCCTGTGAGAAAGAGACACAATGCAAAGCTTGGACCTATGTAAGGCCGTACACGATACAGGGTACTCACGCCAGATGCTGGCTTAAAGGAAATGTACCCAAGCCAGTGAAGAGAAACTGCTGCATATCAGGTGTAAAGCAAAAATTTACAGGACCCACAAGAACCTTCAGATACCCAAGGATAAAAGGATACAGGTTAGACTGGTGCAGGGTGTGGGCCCAGGACTGTGGGCAAGGCGCAGCAGATGCGTTTTGCAAAAGAATGGGATACAAAAGGGCCGTATCCTTTGAAGAAGACTACGACATTGGTGCAAAATCGCCCACCTATATCATAGACAGCGGCCAAATATGTAACCAAGGCTTTTGCGATGGTTTCAAGTACATAACCTGCGCTGGACAGCTTTCTAAAACAGCAAAAGTCTTTAGAGACGACTTCAACTTCCTCAACCTTTCAGCCTGGGAAGTTTATCAATGGAAGACCCTTCGCCGCCTGAATGGCTCCGGCTTAGTTATGAGTGGCGTTCTTAATCTTGCCTGTAATAGGGTGGATATGAGCCCCTTCGTAGCGTCCAAACCCATTCCCATCGAGGCAGGAGAGATCTTTGTCCTTCGCAGAAGGGTCAAGGTGCACTACGCCAACCAGTACTTTGAAGGAGGCATCTGGTTTTACCAGACCGACGGCTCTAAGGTGCAAATGCCCATGAACAGAAGGGCCTGGCTTTCGGCATTTGGCAGATGGCTCTTTCAGGTAACCTACTACAACTACTATTACGAGAAACCAGGTGTGCGTCAGTACGTTCCAGCAAAGTATGGCTTTGTCCTTTCTGGAATCAACTGGAGGAATCTCAAAAACTATGGTGTGCTTCAGCCCCTTTGGGACAGATGGTTCGTAGAAGAAATCATTTACGATCCCGAAACCTCTGTTGTGCGCTATAGAATGAACGGCCGTGAAATAACGGCAAGAGCCGCTCCACTAAATGCTCCTTACATTCGCTTCATAATGCACTCCTACGGCTGGTACACGGGACATAATGTTCAGATTGATTGGGTAGAGTGGAGCGTACGGCCTAAAGGCTCCGCAGAATGACCGAATATCACAAAAGTGCCTATCTTTTCTAAACAGATAACAAGGCTGCAGCGGTAAGAGCTTGAAAATTGGTTTTGAATCGGTAGTATTTTATCTCTGTCAACAAATCATAAAAAGGAGGTGGGGATGTTTCTGCTTGGACTGATTATAGG
>JALWBK010000260.1 GCA_027037155.1 bacterium
CCTCAAATTAGCCATCTTAAAAAAGACGCAGCTGACAAAGCCCAACGGAATTAAAAGTCCATTCCAGAAACACTTCCTCACCCATTTTCAGAGCCTCTGAGAAGTTTTTTGCCTTTCAAATGGCACGATACCTGTCAGCAAAAGACCATCTCAGAAAGCTTTAATACGCATGGGATAGTAAAACTATCTTCTTACAAGGGACAAAGGGAGAAATCCGCAGATATAGAAACTCAGCTCCTTTTCTCATTATGACAAGTACCCACACTCAAACAAACACTTGCTACAATTACTATTCATAACACAACTTTGGCACACTGCTTCCAAATGAGCCTGTGTAGCGGGTTTTCATGCTAGGTAGGTATTTGAAATTCTGTAATGATAGGCAGAAAGAGCCGGAACCTGTACAAATACACAGAAGCTTTTTTCTAAAACTTCTCTGTGAGATAGGTATCTCAAGATCTGGTAAAGAAATACAGAAATGATGAGAGCATCAGAATAAGTTCTCGGTTTACCTTTAGATGAAGGGGGCTTCTCATTTATAAGTGCCTGTGTTATTTTGAAAATAACCCTTAGATTGGGTTTGCTTCTTCTCATGTTGGGGGAGTTACCTCTTAGCTCCCCCCCCAACGTCAAGATCTAATATTTTTCGAACAGCTTTTCACTTTTTCTTGACATGAAAAAATTGGTTCATATTTTAGCAATTAAGAAATTAATAAACACGGAGGGAAACCCATTAACAATGAAGTCTAAGGTGTCTAATAATACAAGGGTTACAATATCAGTGGTAATTCCTGAAGATTTCTATCGCGAGCTGAAAGTAAAGGCAGCTATAGAGGAAATGTCTCTGAGCAGGTTCCTGGAACAGTTGCTACGTCTCGGTCTTCAGGAATATGAAAAGCAGGCTTCGAAGGGAATCCCAGCCAGTACCATAAAAGAGCTTATAGGTGTAGTTAGCTATAAAGGAGACGCCGTTAAGGACACAGAGGAAATCTATGAGTGATACCATATTGGTGGATACGAGCTTTTTAGTAGTCCTTCTCAATGCAGGAGATGTGCATCATCAAAGGGCGGTGGAAATTCAGAGAGAGTTTGAGGAAAAAGAAGTGAAACTGGTGATTCCTGATGTGGTGGTTAATGAATGCTTGACGGTACTTCATAGACGTTTATTGGAAAGAGGTCGAGGAGATTTTGATAAGGTAGGCAGAAGCATCGTAGCTTTGTGGGAGAGGGAAAAGATTTTCTTCTACACGTATGTACTCTCTAACTGGGGAGAAGTGATCGATTTGATCTTTTCGAGCAAAGGTAAACTCAACTTCCATGATGCACTGTTAATTGTAAGTGCTAAAAAGAGAGGAATAAGAAGAATTGTCTCTTTTGATGTGGATTTTGATGGTTATCTGGAAAGAATAGGATGAAGCTTTTATCAAAAGAGTAGGACTTTCCCCCTTTCTCATTGCAGATGGAATAGGCTTCACTTCCCTTGATCTGTATCCACTGCAGTTCTTGACGGGCTTAGAGATAAGAAAGGCAAAGGCTTATTTAAAGGTCGTTGGCTGCTGTTGTAGTAATATCATCCAAAGGAGGATTGTTCTGACAGCTGAGATGGGGAAGTTATGCCACTAAGCTAAACCTCCTTATGGAGGATTTTACTATTTCTATTACTTCTGCTCAAGTCAAGAAAGAGAGTAAATCATTGCATTTTTAGCCAACCATATCCAAACATTTGGGACAACCTATACTCAAAAAACCCATTCATATCCCAAATCTCATCTCCGTCCTCTGTAGCTATAACAAGCAGATCTGGTGCGTAGGCCTTTATAGCACTTATAATGGCAAAGCTAAGGTCTTCTACGGATGGATATCTATCAATGTCAATTTCAACCACCATGG
>JALWBK010000261.1 GCA_027037155.1 bacterium
GCCGTAGAGGGGAGATTTGAGTTGCGAACCGATGATGAGTGTCATCCCTCCTGAACGGATGAGGAGATTATCCCCACCTGAGGTGGTTTCATGCTTGGATTTCTCAGAAGAAAGAAAAAGGAGAAGTACGGCCCCTTCATATACCTGAGCGAACCGACGCTGCTCTACCACACGAAGACCGAGAAGGCCATCCTCGAGGTCATAGAGGAGAAGTTCAACTCCAACAACATACTCGTGCCCTCAGATTACGGCCTCAGGGACACCAGCCCAAAGATCAAGGACGCTGAGATATTCGTGGCCGTGGCGGTTCTTGGAAAGTTCACCTCCCTCGTTGGCAGGGAAGTCAAAATTGCCCAGGAACTTGGAAAGCCCATATACACGATGCTCGTCGCAAGGGACCCGGAGGGCATAGTCTATGTATGGGTTGAGGGAGTTCCGGAAGATGTTGAGTGGCTCTCGCCGGAGGAGACGCAGGTCTTCACCCAAAAGTTCGCCCACGACGAGTACATGGCCTACCTGAAGACCGGGCTTTTCATAGGGAGTAGAAAAAGGGAATGGTAGTCAGGCGCTGGCCTTTCTCTTCTCCGCTATGTAGTCGCATATTGCCTTCGCGGCCCTCTTCCCATCCCCCATTGCCAGGATGACGGTAGCCTCGCCCCTTATCGCGTCCCCGCCGGCGAAAACTCCAGGAATGCTCGTCATGAGGTTCTCGTCGACGACCAACGTCCCGTCGGGGTTCGTCTTCAGTCCGGCGCTCTCACCGATTATCCTATTGGGTTCGAGTCCAATCGCTATGATAACGGTGTCCGCCGGCAGAGTCACGTATTCGCCGGTTCCGACTATCTTCCTCTTTCCGCGCTTGTCGCGCTCCTCCAGCGGCCTCATCCTCTCGAACTTCACAGCCTTAACCTTACCGTCATCATCGCCGATGAACTCAACGGGCTGGAGGAAGAACTCGAACTTCACGCCCTCCTCCTCGGCATGCTGGATTTCCTCAATACGGGCCGTCATATCCTCCCTTCCGCGGCGGTACGCTATCGTGACCTCGCTCCCAAGCCTCAGCGCCGAGCGGGCCGCGTCCATTGCCGTGTTGCCGGCACCTATCACTATCGTCCTCTTTCCTATCGCTATCGGCGTATCGTACTCCGGGAACTCGTAGGCCTTCATGAGGTTAACGCGCGTGAGGAACTCGTTGGCGCTGTAAATCCTTCCCAGGAGGATACCGGGTATGTTGAGGAGCTTTGGCGTTCCAGCGCCGGTTCCTATGAAGACCGCATCGTACTCCTCAAGGAGCTCTCCAATCGTCACGGTTCTTCCAACGACGTGGTCGAGCCTTATCTCCACCCCCAGCTTCCTGAGCTTGTCGAGCTCTTTCTTGAGGATCTCCTTGGGCAGCCTGAACTCCGGTATGCCGTAGGCGAGAACCCCGCCCGGCTTGTGGAGGGCCTCGAAGATCGTCACGTCGTAGCCGAGCTTCGCAAGTTCTCCAGCACAGGTGAGTCCTGCCGGACCGGCGCCGACGACGGCAACCTTCCCCTTTCCACACACAGGCGGCCTCATTTCCTCTAGGAGCTCGTCTTCTATGCCATGCTTCCTTGCGTAGTCGGCCACGAACCTTTCGAGCTTGCCTATGTTGATCGGATCGCCGACTTTGCCCATGACGCACGGGGCCTCACACTGGTCCTCCTGCGGGCAGACCCTCCCAGTAATGGCCGGAAGCGTGTTATCGCCCCAGATTATCCTGAGGGCCTCCTTGACAGCCTTTTCTGGATCATCCCGGTATTCGACGAGTTTCCCGATAAAGCCGGGGATGTTGATGTGGACGGGACAGCCCTTTATGCACGGCGCATATTCGGGGGGACACTGTATACAGCGTTCCGCCTCCTT
>JALWBK010000262.1 GCA_027037155.1 bacterium
CCTCAAAATGGGTGCCTACTTTTACAGGGTATCGTACCTAACGAGAGGCGCTGCGGTGTACAGGATAATGGAACTCCACTACAGGCCACTGGTTGAAGAGTTAAGAAAACTCTCAGATAAGTAAAAAAGGGGGCCGAAGCCCCCTTGAATCATCACTTGCCCTGGAAGTTGGGCTTCCTCTTCTCAAGGAAGGCTTTTGTACCTTCTGTCTTGTCCTCGGTGGCACAGCAGATACCAAACAGATCCGCCTCTATCCTCAGTCCCTCTTCAAGGGTTGTCTCAAGACCTCTATTGACCGCCTCCATAGCATACTTCACAGCCAACGGACCCTTGGATAGGATCACCTTGGCCATGGCCTCCGCCTCTTCCAACAGCTTATCGGGAGGAACCACCTTGTTCACAAGTCCCATTTGGTACGCCTCCTGGGCATCCACCATCCTGCCGGTGAGAATAAGCTCCATAGCTCTACCTTTGCCCACAAGCCTCGGAAGCCTCTGGGTACCACCATAGCCAGGAATTATACCCAGATTGACCTCAGGCTGACCAAGTTTGGCTGTCTCAGATGCAATCCTGATGGTACAGGCCATGGCAAGCTCACAACCACCGCCGAGGGCATATCCGTTTATCGCGGCTATAACCGGCTTCCCAAGGTTCTCAATGAGGTTGAAAACCCTCTGCCCCTTCTCTGCAAACTCCTTTCCCTGAAGTGGATTAAGATCTACAAGCCCTGTAATGTCAGCTCCTGCCACAAAGGCCTTCTCCCCTGCACCGGTAAGAATCACGACCCCAACCTCAGGATCGTCTTTCAGCTCAAGGAAGCACTTCTCAAGCTCATCAATAACAGTAGCATTCAAAGCATTCAGCACTTTAGGTCTGTTGATGGTAACAATTGCTATCTTGTCCTTCTTCTCAATTAGAAGCGTCTCAAAGGCCATAGCATACCTCCTTAGCAATTTTTATGTCTTGTCCTCGTAGACGTAGAAACCTCTACCCGTCTTTCTTCCAAGATAACCTGCTCTCACCATCTGGCGCAGTATGGGGGCAGGTCTGAACTTTGGATCACCAAATTCCTTGTAAAGCACCTCAAGCACATCCAAGGTAATATCCACACCCACCAGATCTATAAGGGCAAGTGGTCCTATAGGCATGTTGGCACCAAGTTTCATAGCCTCATCAATCTCCTCAACAGAACCAACACCCTCCATATACGCCCAGGCAGCCTCATTCATATAGGGAACCAATATCCTATTAACTATAAATCCAGGCTGATCCTTGGTCTTAATGGGTGACTTGCCAAGCTTCTTAGCAAGTTCATAGGCAAGCTCCACCGTTTCATCGCTGGTGGTCAGCCCTTTAACAATCTCAACCAAAGGCAGAACCGGCACGGGATTGAAGAAGTGCATTCCCACCACCTTATCGGGTCTGGAAGTAGAAGCCGCAATCTCAGTAATGGAAAGGGAAGAGGTATTTGTGGCAAGCACCACCTCAGGCCTCGTAATCTTGTCCAGCTCGCCAAAAATCTCTTTTTTCAGCTCCATCTTCTCAAAAACCGCCTCAACCACGTAGTCCACATCCTTGAAGTCAGCAAGATCCTTGGTTGTCTTTATTCTGGACAACACCTCATCAGCCTGCTCTTGGGTCATCTTCCCCTTCTTAACAATGCGCCCCAAGCTCTTCTTGATAATATTCAATCCCCTGTTCAGGGCCTCATCGGATATATCCCTAAGCACCACGTTGAACCCTGCCACTGCAGCGACCTGCGCAATCCCAGCACCCATAGTACCAGCGCCACACACACCTATAGTCTTAATATCCTCTACCTTCATAACTCACCTCCCGAAAAGCTTACTTGGTTTACTAAAATTAAACCACATGAAGTCTCACTTTGCAACTCAAGGAACGGGGATTGCAAAGACTAAGTTCTAATGCGACAATACAACAATACAGATGAAAGTATTTATAGCTGGAGGAACTGGTTTCATTGGCCCGCACTTAATACGGGCCTTTAACAAGGCAGGCTTTGAAGTTACAGCCCTGATACGCAGAAGAGAAAAGGCTGTTCTTCTTCCCAAAGGCACAAACCTCGTTTTCGGAGATCCTTTAGCACCTGGTTCCTGGCAGGAAGAATGCAACAAAGCCTCGGTAGTCGTTAACTTAGTGGGAGCCAACATCTTCTCCTCATGGACAAAAGACTACAAAAGGTTGATTCGTGAATCCAGGGTGAAAGCCACCCACAACATAGTGTCATCCCTTTGTGAAGGTGCTGTGCTTTTGAACGCTTCTGCCGTCGGATTCTATGGAGCCAACCGTGGAGAAGAAGAGATCACAGAAGAAAGTCCCCCGGGCTGTGACTTTTTAGCTCAGGTCTGCCAAGAATGGGAAGCCGCAGCCCTTTCTGGAAGCCAAAGAGGAGCCCGGGTCTGTATCATGCGCTTGGGAGTTGTTCTTGGGAAAGATGGAGGAGCCTTAGCCAAAATGCTACCACCCTTCAGGTTGGGGCTCGGAGGTCCCGTTGGCTCAGGCCGCCAGTGGTTTCCCTGGATTCACATAGAAGATCTGACAAGAGCTGTTCTATTCCTGGCTCAAAGAGAAGACCTCTCAGGTCCTTTCAACTTTGTAGCCCCTCAACCTGTAAGAAACAAAGAATTCGTAGAAACCTTGGCTAAGATCCTCAAAAGACCGGCTGTCTTCAAGGTCCCAAGCTTTATGCTCAAAATCCTCTTAGGCGAACGAGCCGATCTTCTTTTGGGCAGCATCAAGGCCAAACCCAAAAGACTACTTGACGCTGGATTTAGTTTTAATTTCCCCCGACTTGAAAGCGCACTCAGAAATATTCTTACATCCTGTTCTTTAAGCAAGCACTGACGAAGAGCTACAAGATCTGTCTCGCCTTTTATTCTTCCTCTTCCTCAAAACTCAGGTATTTCCTCAAAAACTCTGGTAACCTCTCTTCCTGCTCCTTACTGAATGCCACCAAAATTTCTGCCAGCTCCTCCTCGGGATACTCCATCAGCCTGTCATAATCCTCATCCGATATCGCCATCAACAGACCTATCACCAACAACTTCTCCTGTTGTGTCATAGTTGACATTAGCGATTCCAAGTTTAAGTTTTGCTTTCCCATAACTACCACCCCCATTTTAAGTTAAACACATGAAAGCCTCTACCTCCAAACCTTCACTCTAACCAAATACCACCTTTTAGGACAGGATAATCGTACGGCATGATTATGCAATACACAAATCAATCCCTTGCCAAATAGCTGGGAACTGATCTACAAGTCGCAGAGTGGGCACGCTACCGGACAAACTCATAGAACTGCTCGGCACAGGCCGAAAGGCACATGTAAAGGTGGGCGATCTCGTTCCCAAATGGGACGGCGCCGAAGAATACACGCCCGTTGAGGCCATCTACAGGGATTTTCTGGGCAATGAATGCTGGATAACCCAGTACACACGGGAAGAACACATCCTCAACGATCCATCCAAGCAAAAGCACAAAGAAGAGTATGTCAAGGCTTTAAAAATGCTTCCTGATATTTTGCAAAACCCCGACGCGGTAATACATGAGCTTAAGTTTAGAAGCATATACTACGGCAGGAAAGTTGGAGATAAGCTCTGGTATTTTGTAGTTGTTGGCTTGGATACGCAAAAGATATTTACAATCATCCTGAGAAGGAATATCCCTAAACGTAAGGATAGATTTGAGGTGCTATATGAAAAAACTTCTTAGGTTTTGGGATTCTGGTGCAGGTTTCAGCCTGTATGATCCAGAATTGACGGATGAACTTGAATATGAGGACTATGAGATTGCAGAAAAGGCGCTGCACGATGAAAAGGGCACTATTGCGCTTCTCAGGCATACCTTTATCACGGACACAGAAAAGGAGCTGAGCAGCATCATCCAAGATGCCCGCCGCCTCAACATCCCCGGCCGCTACGACGTGCCCGAACTGGGCATCAAAAACGCCACCTTCGTGGAAGTCCTTGAGGCTGTCAGAAAGTATTACCAAACTAAAAAGCAGGTTTTAGCAAAGTAACCTTCTTTATAGCCCAGATATTTCTGGAAATTCACGCTAAGAATGGTGTAAAAAGCAAGAAAATACAGCATCCTTTTGAAATACGTGAACTCGCTAAATGGCTGGGACTGGCTGAAGTGGATTTGGAAAACCCTGGAAAGAAGTATTATCCCTTGAAACTGGTGCAAATCCTTGGAGTCAACCGCAAAGCACCAGTTAAAGAAGGAAACACTGTGCTCAAATGGAAGGAATCAGAAGAAACCACAACTGTAAAAGCCATCCTAAAAGATCTTCTCAATAATGAAGCATGGATTACCGAATTCACCTATGAGAGACACATACCCAAAACACTCCAGAGAAAAAGGATTTCTTTGCAAATCACCCTTTCTGACATTAGAAAAAACCCTGAACAGATTTACCGGGACACGATAGATGGAGCCTTCCTGTTTGTCAGGGAAATAGAAGGGAAACGGATGGCTTTAGTGGTAGGAGAGCACAGCCGAAAGATCTTTACAATCATGCCAATAGGAACTAAACTTTCCAGCAAGAGGTATAAACTTCTATTTGAGGAGAAAAAGTGAAGCCTTTTGTCATTGAATTAGAAGACATTGGGGAGTCTCTGTTTTTAGAAAACAAAAGTATTTCTCCCAAGCAGACACGAGAGGTTGAGCTTGGCTTGTGGTGTGAGCTTGCGGAAGATGACGTTTTCTATCAGATGGAAATCCTTTATGGAGACAAGAATATCCAGGAGACCATGGACTGGCATATACAACAAGCCCGCCGCCTCAACATTCCCGGCCGTTATGATGTGCCCGAACTGGACATTGAAAATGCCACCTTCGTGGAAGTCCTTGAGGCGATTAGGAAGTATTACCAAACCAAAAAGCAAGTTTTCGCAAAGTAACACAGATCTTGTAGGAATCTAAAGCACTACGGTAGCACCATCTAAACCAAATCCCTTGCCAAATATCTGGGAATTGACCTACAAGTCGCAGAGTGGGCACGCTACCCGACAAACTCATAGAACTGCTCGGCACAGGCCGAAAAGCGCCTGTAAAGGTGGGCGATCTTGTCCCCAAATGGGACGGTGCCGAAGAATACACGCCTGTTGAGGCCATCTACAGAGACTTTCTGGGCAATGAATGCTGGATAAGCGCCTTTGGACTGGAGCATGTTAAAGAGTCCATGACCCAGAAAGAGTATGCAAAACATATCACCCTGGAAGCAGAAGAGACCATAGGAAGAATTTTGCAGGACTCAGACTACATCTACCACGACACAAATAAAAACGCCGTGATCTATGTTAAAAAGCTGGAAGGGCTGTTCTACAACCTTGTGGTTGGCATTGACACCCTAAAGAAAGGATATCTTTAGGTTAGAGAGGTATGAACTGTTATGGCAGAAAGAAGATACAGACTGAGCTTTACCGATTTTGAGGGTGGCTTTTTCCTGAAAAATGAATCTCTAAAAAGCACCGAAGAATGCGAAGGTACCATTGGACTGTGGTCTGAATTTTCGGAAGATGGCGTGTTTCTGAGCATGGAATTTCAGCCCTGCAGCAAAGGATTTGACGAGGAGCTAAAGGAAGACATTAAAACAGCCCGCCGTCTCAACATCCCCGGCCGCTATGACGTGCCCGAACTCGGCATTGAAAACGCCACATTTGTAGAGGTTCTTGAGGCGATCAAAAAGTATTATCAGGCAAAAGCACTGGCAAAGTGGTGAGAAGGAAAACAAAACTTTTACTTTTCTCGTATCGTTTCCATTGAGGTGGTCCCCAAATTTTCCCGAAAGTTTTTAAATTTACTCCGAAACTTCCCAGCCCAACAATTCGGCCTGTTTGAGGACCGTCTGGGTGGCTTTCTCCTGTTTATCCGGCGGGTAGCCGTACTTGCGAAGAAGGCGTTTTACCATGACGCGGAGTTTGGCCCGGGCACTTTCGCGCACGGTCCAGTCTATGGTTACGTTTTGACGAACAGTCTTTACAAGTTCACGGGCAAGTTCACGCAGGGTTTCGTCTCCCAATACCTTTACGGCGCTATCGTTGGCCTCCAGGGCATCGTAGAAGGCAAGCTCTTCTTCGGAGAGTCCCAGCTTTTCCCCTCGCCTGTAAGCCTCGCTCATCTCTTTGGCCAGCTTGATAAGCTCTTCAATCACCTCGATGGTGCTGATGGCCCGGTTGTGATAGCGCCGGATGGTCTTTTCAAGAAGCTCCGAAAACTTCCTAGCCTGGACCAGGTTTTTCCTCCTGCGCACTTTGATCTCGTCGTTAATGAGCTTACGCAATACCTCTACGGCCAGGTTTTTCTGAGGCAAATTACGTACCTCAAGCAGAAACTCGTCGGAAAGGATGGAAATATCCGGCTTCTTAAGTCCTGCAGCTTCGAAGAGATCAATAACGCCTTTGGGCACAATGGCACTTGAGA
>JALWBK010000263.1 GCA_027037155.1 bacterium
CTTCTTGATAGACACCCCCAATCTTCTTGACACAACCTCCAAGAACCTTCCCGTTCCTGCGGCACAACGATCGTTCATTACAAAGTCAGTAAACCTACCGTTTCTATCTAAACGTATCACCTTGGTATCCTGACCGCCAATGTCTATAACCGTATCTGCATCACACACTACCTCACAAACTCCCCTTGCCTGTGCGGCAATCTCGTTGACAGCAAAGGCTCCTAAAACATCGGCGAGTATCCTTCTACAGTACCCTGTAACGGTGACAAGTGAACCCTCTGGCACCAGCTCTTTAACCTTAGACTCGTAACCCGGTAGGGTAGGAACAGCCTTGAAAGACCATATCCCCTCTTTCGTATCTAAGATTGCCACCTTGATGTAAGTGGATCCCGCATCTACCCCCACAATCTTCAAGACAAACTCTCCACAAAAGCCTCTACCCTTGTCCTTATCTGCTCCACATCCTCCATAGAGTAATCGGTTTCTATCTTCAAAACGGGAATTCCCCTCTCTTTCAGAGCATCGGCAACCTTCTTAAACTCCACGTTGTAGGTATGGCAAAAAGAGAGGGTGTAATAAATCACCCCATCCACCTTCTTCTCCTCACACATGCGGATAATGTTCTTTACACGCTGATGATTGGGGGTGAAGCAGGCACAGTCGATATTTGAGTATCTTTTAAGAAGGGCCTGCAGTATCTCCTCCTCCGTAGCACATCCAGAAATATCCACGTTCTCCCTGAAGTACCTGTGGCCGATGCACGCCTCCTCTGCCACCACCGCAGCACCGGAATCCTCAACGATCCAGTGCAACTTCCAGTTGGGCGGAGCCATGGGAGAACCAGCAACCAAGATCTTCGCCACACCTTCAGGAAACACACTCATCCCTCTTTCTATGCGTTTCTCAAGCTCTTGGCAAAGCTCATTCACCTTCTCGGTAAATCTTACAGGATCATCGTAGAAAGAGATCTGATTCACCAAAAGAACATCAAGTCCCGCTATAGGGATACAACCATCCTTGGCCCTCAACTCGTAGAGCCTTTTCATAGCAGACCTTTTAGCGTTGACAATCTCCACTCCCTTTTTCAACTCCTCAAAACCAATGGGCTTGCCAGCAATACGCTCCATCTCTTCTTTGAACCTTTCAAGCTCCCTCAGCCAAAGCTCTCTTTCAGTATCCCCTTTCATGTGGGGAATATGCATCACATGCACCTTATGCAGCTTTCCCAAAAGCTCCCAGGTCTTCTTTTTGGCCTCGCAGGTGGTCTCTCCATAGATAACATCAGCCAATTGCGTGTAAGGACAGGTCCTTTGTAGCTTGAACCCATAGGCGGACTTTATAAGAGGACAGATATTCCTGGGTAGATGGGTTTCTGCTTCGGGAATGGTAAACTGTGCACCTCCACAGAGCCCATAGCAAGCCCCACCAGCAGAGATCACAATCTCCTCTGGCACGAAGATACAGAAGGTACCCACCAAAGGCCTTCCCGACTTTCTAAGCTGGTACAGCTCCTCTATACGCTTACCGTGTATCTCGGCCATTACTTTGTCAAAGTAGCCCATGGCTTCTGGTCTATTGTTTCTCTCAAGAAAGAGCTTCCCGTACAACTCACCAAGGGCATTCATAAGCTCTTCATGCTTTTTAACATCTATACCCAACTCCCTATAAATGGCCTCCATATCTACCTCCTCAAGAATAATGCAGTGACAAGCTACCACAGAACGGCAAATTGCTCAAATTTATAAAAACAATAAAATTTGGTGCTTTCATTTACCCTATAGGTCTTCTTGCAAAAGCAGTTGTGTAGTAATAAATTTAGCAACCGTGGCTGATAAGGAGCTCATCAGAAACTTCTGCATCATAGCGCATATAGATCACGGCAAGTCCACCCTTGCCGACAGACTCTTGGAGTACACCGGCACTGTGCCCCCTAACAAAATGAAAGAGCAGTTTCTTGATAGAATGGACATTGAGAGGGAAAGGGGCATAACTATAAAAGCTCAGGCCGTAAGGTTGAAGTACAAAGCCAAAGACGGCAAGGAGTACACCCTGAATCTGATAGACACACCAGGACACGTGGACTTCTCATACGAGGTCTCACGCAGTCTTGCAGCCTGTGAGGGAGCGCTTCTTGTGGTTGATGCCACCCAGGGTGTGGAGGCCCAAACCATCGCCAATGTGTATCTCGCTCTGGAACACGACCTTGAGATCATCCCGGTGATAAACAAGATTGACCTTCCAAGTGCTGATCCAGAAAAGGTGAAAAGAGAGATAGAGGATATCATAGGGCTTGACGCATCAGACGCCATCTTAGCCTCCGCCAAAATGGGAATAGGCACGGAAGAGGTGTTGAAAGCGATTGTAAAAAGAATTCCGCCTCCCCGAGGCGAGAGGAACAAACCCTTAAAGGCTCTCATCTTTGACTCCTGGTACGATCCTTACAAGGGTGTAGTCACCACCATAAGGGTCATTGACGGTGTCATCAAAAAGGGAATGAAAATCCTTCTCATGTCCACGGGCAAGACCTTTGAGGTGGAAGAGGTGGGTGTGTTCGCCCCAGATCCCGTACCTGTGGAGGAGCTTGCGGCAGGGGAGGTGGGCTATATCACGGCAGGCATCAAGAACGTAAGAGACACCAGAGTAGGTGACACCATCACAGACGCCAACAACCCAACAGATGAACCCTTCCCTGGATTTAAAAAGGTCAAGCCCATGGTCTTTGCAGGGCTGTACCCCATTGACCCCGACGATTATCCAAACCTGAGGGAGGCCCTTGAGAAGCTGCAGCTCAACGATGCATCTTTAGTCTTTGAACCTGAGTCCTCGGCGGCACTGGGCTACGGCTTTAGATGTGGATTTTTGGGCAGCCTGCACATGGAGATTGTCAAAGAGAGGCTGGAGAGGGAATTTGAGCTGAGGCTCATAGCCACAGCTCCCACTGTGGTCTATAAGGTGGTCAAGAGAAACGGAGAGGAGGTTTACATAGACAATCCCGCCCATCTTCCAGATCCCGGAAGCATAGACCACATTGAAGAGCCCTACGTTCTTGCAACGGTGGTCACCCCTGCAGAGTATGTTGGTGGCATAATCAATCTCTTCATAGAGAGAAGGGGCATACAGAAAAGATTAGAGTACCTTGAGGGCAACAGGGTCATAATGGAGTACGAGGTACCGCTTGCCGAGATCCTCCTTGACTTCCACGACAAGCTGAAGACCGTATCCAGAGGATACGCATCCATGGACTACGAGATCATAGGATATAGAGAATCGGACCTTGTAAAGCTTGACATTCTAATAAATGGAAAGCCGGTGGATGCTCTATCGGTGATCGTACACAGGGACAAGGCCTACTACAGAGGCAGAGAGCTGGTTAAGAAGCTGAAAGAGATCATACCGAGGCAGCTCTTTGAGGTGGCGATTCAGGCTGCCATTGGAAGAAAGGTTATAGCAAGAGAGACAGTGAAGCCCTTAAGAAAGGATGTTCTTGCCAAGTGCTACGGCGGGGATGTGACGAGAAAGAGAAAGCTTTTGGAGAAGCAGAAAGAAGGTAAAAAAAGAATGAAGATGATAGGTAAGGTAGAAATCCCACAGGAGGCATTCCTTGCTGTTCTCAAAAAAGACTGAGGCAGAAGTGGCCAGCAAAACTGCTGCTGACGTGGTAAAGGACTGGATAAAAGACATCGTCATTGCCCTAATAATCGCCCTGATAATCAGGGCACTTTTCGTTCAGGCCTTCAGGATACCTTCTGGTTCAATGATACCCACACTACTTATTGGTGACCATATTCTCGTGGAAAAGGTAACCTACAGGTTCAGAGAGCCTAAAAGATTTGAGATCATCGTCTTCAAGTTCCCCTTGGACAGAAAGGTTGACTACATAAAGCGCATCATTGGACTTCCAGGAGATGTGGTAAAGATAGTAAACAAACAGGTGTATGTGAACGGGCATAAGCTTAACGAGCCCTATGTGCAGCACACTGACCCCAACGTGGTTCCAGCCGATGTCTCACCCAGGGACAACTACGGACCTGTAAAGGTGCCCAAGGGACATCTTTTCGTCATGGGAGATAACAGGGACAACAGCTACGACAGCAGGTTCTGGGGATTCGTGCCTATCAAAGATGTGATTGGAAGGGCCTTTATAATCTATTTCTCATGCGATTCAAAAAGCTTTTTCAGCCTACAATGTCTAACGCACATAAGATGGAGAAGGATAGGAAAACTCATCCATTAAAGGGAAAAAAAGTTGTAATAACACGAGCGCTGGAACAGTCACAACAGCTCAAAGAACTATTAGAGCAAAGGGAAGCTATCTGCATTCTCTTTCCAACAATAGCCTTTAGAAAGCTAAAGATTCCAGAAGAGATACTACCTAAACTCAACGAGTATAACTGGATAATCTTCACCAGTGCCAACGGGGTTAGATTTTTCTGTGAAGAGCTTGAGAAAAGAAAGATCCCGTTTCCCGAAAAGCCCCGCGTTGCCGTTATAGGACCTGGAACCCTGCGCGAGGCACAAAGGCGTGGAATCACAGTCTCTTTGGTTCCCGAAAGGTTCATCGCCGAGGGTATCCTTGAAGCACTCCAGGACGTAAAAGGCAAAAAAATCCTCATTCCAAGGGCAAAAGTGGCAAGAAATGTACTTCCCGATACGCTAAAGAAAAGAGGAGCACAAGTTGATGTGCTTCCCGTGTATGAGACTTATCTGCCACAGATAGACAGAGAAAAGATAAAAGAGCTTGAAGGCGCCCATATAATCACCTTCACCAGTCCCTCTACGGTGGAAAACTTTGTAAAGATCCTAAAAGATGACGCCATCAAACTGTGCAACAGCAAGATTGTGGCGAGCATTGGTCCTATTACAACAGAAAAGGCTGTCAAGATGGGAGTCAAGGTTGATATTACAGCCAGTAAGCACTCTTTAGAGGGTTTGGTGCGCTCTATAGAGAACTTTCTCTCGTAAAAAGTTTATCGTCAGCAAAGGGCCTTTTGCAGTTCAGCAATGGGGTTTGTATAATCACTTTCAGAGTAAAAGCGCTGGAGGTGGGAGATGAAAAGATTGCTGGCTTTCGCAATGATAGCAGTTTTTACCTTCTCATCCATTTCAATCGCACGTACCATAAAGGCAGGTAGTAGCATGGGACTGACCAGCGTTTACGCAGAGTTGGTCAGCGAACTAATAAACGGCATAAACATAGCATTTAAAAATGCCAATAAGAAAAACGCGTTGGGAAATGATAGAATAGTCTTTGTGGTTTACGACGACTCCTACAACTCAGCCAACACCGTCTCTAACCTTCAAAAGCTCTACGTTAAGGACAAGGTGGATTTCCTCTTTGCCATATTCGGCACACCACCATCTATCGCCACTGCAGAAAGGCTAAAGTTCTACAAATGGCTGCTATTCTTTCCCATTACCGGATTCTCACAGCTCTACAGTGGAGAGCTTTCAGAAATGGTTTTTACGCTGCTTCCCTCCTACGACCACGAGGCAAGACAACTGGTTGACCTTGCTAAAAAACACGGAACAAAAAGCTTGGGCATAATCTACTATGCCAATCTGTACGGCTTTGACGTGGTTGGTGCTGCAGAACAAGAGGCAAGACGACTGGGCATTAAGATTTACAAGTACTCGTATCTTCCCACCAAAGAGGCTTCAGAGATAGCAGCCAATGTTCTAAAGGACAGACCTGATGCACTCCTTTTAGCCATACCCAAATCGGTGGCAAAATCACTGATGGTCAGATTTGTAAAATCTGAATACTACCCAGACATATACGGAGAGTTTTACACCAGAATCGCCTCAGTGATGAACAATCTTCCGAGCCCTTACGCATCAAAGTTTAAAAGGGTGTACACCTCATCCTTCCTGCCCCGGTTATCGGACAACTACAGGATCGTTAAGGAATACAAAAGGATTGCCTCTACCTACGGAGGTAGCCTTACCCCTGCGGAGTTTGAAGGGTATGTACTTGCAAGCTCCCTTGTAAAGGTTCTTCAACGCGTCGGAAGCTGGAAAAACACCATGGACCTGAAAAGGAAGGTGGAAAACATCAGAGATCTTGATATAGGCCTTCCCGAAAAGATCTCCTATTCCCCCAAAGATCACACAGGCCTTACGAAGATCTTCATATACCAGTACAAAAACGGCAACCTTTATCCTGTACACTAACGACTTACAGAGGTGTACAGATGGCAAGAAGGGCGTTGGTAACGCTATGCGTCATCCTCTTTCTATTCCAAACGCCCTTTGCCAAGACACTTAAAATAGGAACCAGTATGGGCCTTACCGGTCCATACGGGCCAGAAGCAGAGTTACTCCTTTCAGGCATTAGACTCGCATTTAAAGAGGCGGAAAGGGAAGGGGTTATTAACTTCAAGCCTGTTTTGGTGATATACGACGACGGCTACAATC
>JALWBK010000264.1 GCA_027037155.1 bacterium
TCCTTCGCCTTATCAATCCCTTTCCATCAACAATAAGAATCACAGGAACCCTCTTAATACCAAAGAACTCCACCACTTTGGGTATCTCTTTAGGATTCAAGGCGTACACCCTATCCAGCTTTACATTACTTTCAATTTTACCATCCACATACACAACAACCGGAACCGCCCAGGGAAGATCCAGCCTTAAAAGCTCCTTTAACTGCATACTGCAGGGAGTACACCCAGAGGCCACAAACACAACCACGGTGTAAGCTCCCTTTTGAGGAGTTAACAGCCTCTCTTTACCAGCTCTGTCAATCACCACAATGTCCAAGGGCAGACGGGCAAACCTTTCGCCACCTAACTTTTTGCCGAAGTAGTTGAAGAAGAAAATGGCGATCAAGAGAAAAAAGATGATAAACCAGTTGCTTCTGGAAGACCTGCGCTCCCAAGAACACCTATCGTATCTTCTTCTCATAGATCCTGTATCTTTTGTAAACCCTGCTACCGAAACGCTCTATTATCGCCTTGATGGGCTCGTTATCCTCTAATATCCAGGAGAACTCGGCACCGGTGTATCCCTTTTTCATCACAAAATCGTACATCTTACCAAGCATGAGAAACTCTATACCCCTAAACCGATACTCCCTTTTTACCCCCAAAACCATCAACCTTATCCGGGGTATCTGATTCCGATAAAGAAAGAACTTTATGATACCAAAGGGAAACAGGCTTCCCTTCATCCTCTTGAACACAAAATTGTAGTCAGGAAGAGCCATTGCCACTCCCACAGGCTCCCCTTCAATGGTTTCGGCAAACACCACAAGCTTGGAAACTACCAAAGGCCTTATCCTTTTGGCCATAAAGTCTATCTCTTTGTCAGTGAGGGGCACAAAACCCCAATTGTCCATCCACGCCTGATTGTAAACCTCTTTAAACCTCTCAAGCTCCTCACGGAACCTCCTCAAGTCTGCGTACCTTGTCCTTATCCCTTTGATCTTCTTGGAAAGCCTCTCCGCATAGCGCACAAACTGCTTAGGCTTTTCGTCGTAGTAAAGATCCACCCAGTAGGCAAGAAGATCCTTTGCCTTCACATACCCATTCTCCTCAATAAGCCGAGCGTAGTAGGGCTTATTGTAGGGCATCATAAAAGCAGGAGGATCATCAAACCCCTCTATCAAAAGGCCACACTCGTTGTTCATAGAAAGGTTTATGGGACCGCGCACGTAAACCGCTCCCTTTCGCTCAAGCCACTGCTGGGCTGCATTAAAGAGGGCCTTTGCCACAGCAGAATCTTCCACACAGTCAAAGTAACCAAAGTAGCCGACATTCTCACCACGGTACTTGAAGTGGAGCCTGTCGTATATGGCTGCTATCCTTCCTAAAGGCCTTCTGGAATCGTCATAACACACGAAAAAGGCTGCATCGGCGTGCTCAAAGAAGGGATTCTTATCCTTGCTGAACACCTTAAGCATGTCAGCCACAAGAGGAGCCACCCAGTTCTCATCTCCTCTGTAAATCCGCCAGGGAACCCTGATAAAGTCTATAAGTGTGTTTCTATCATCTGCCTCAACGATCCTCATATCACCCCAAAGGCCTTGCCCACCTTTTCAAGCTTTTCAAGGGCAAAATCAATGTGTTCCGGTTTGTGGGTCGCCATAACGCTCAACCTCAAAAGGGACTTACCAGGAGGAACACCAGGAGGCACCACGGGATTGACGAAAACCCCCTCGTCGTGAAGGGCCTTACATATCTTAAAGGTTTTAAGATCATCCCCAATGTAAACCGGTATTACGGGTGTCTGGGTATTGCCTATGTCAAAACCGAGCTCCCTCAAACCTTTTTGCAACCTGTAGGTATTGTCCCAAAGGGCCTTTCTCCTTTCCGGCTCACTCCTCAAAATCCTCAAGGCCTCAAGAGCGGCAGCGGTGTTGGGTGGAGATATGCTGGCGCTGAATATAAGGGCCCTGGCTTTGTGCTTCAGATACTCAATAACCTCTCTGCAGGAAGCCACAAATCCACCCAAACTGGCAAGGGACTTACTAAAAGTGCCCATTATAATGTCCACATCTTCAGTCACCCCAAAGTGCTCGGCAGTTCCCGCCCCGGTCTCTCCCAGCACTCCCAAACCGTGGGCATCGTCTATCATGAATCTTGCTCCGTACTTTTTAGCCAGCTCTATAATCTCCGGTGCCGGGGCTATATCGCCCTCCATACTGTAAACTCCATCCACCACTATGAGCTTGCCGGCATCACTGTCCACGGACTCCAACACCCTTTCTAAGTGGGCAATATCGTTGTGGCGAAACCTCTTGATCTCGCCCATAGAGAGCCTGCAGCCCTCCACTATGCTTGCGTGATCGGACTTGTCTATTATGACGTAATCACCTTTGCCCACCAATGTTGATATTATACCCAAGTTGGTCTGAAAGCCTGTACTGAACAAAAGCACTGCCTCTTTACCTAAGAAATCTGCAAGCTCAGCCTCCAGCTGCAGGTGCAAATCAAGGGTACCGTTGAGAAAACGAGAGCCTGCACAACCGGTGCCATACTTTTCAATGGCCCTCTTAGCCGCCTCCTTAACCCTCGGATCCTCCGTCAGCCCGAGGTAGCTGTTGGATCCAAGCATTATCATCTCTTTGCCGTTTATCTTAACCACAGGACCCTGCTGCGTACATATAGGCCTGAAGTACGGGTATATCCCCATATTCCTAACCAGATCAGGCTCCTTAAAAGAAAAGCACTTCTCAAACAGATCAGCCGCCACCTTACTCCTCCATCTCCTAAGTTTTGAACCTTATGTAGATGAGATCACCATCTTTAACCTCGTAGTCCCTCCCCTCTATTCTCAAAAACCCCTTCTCCCGAGCAAGGGACAGGGAACCAATTTTGTCCAATTCTTCAAAGGAAATAACCTCAGCCTTGATGAAGCCCCTTTGCATGTCCGTATGAATCTTACCAGCAGCCTCCAACACCGAAGTGCCCCTCTTTACAGTCCAAGCTCGTGCTTCGTTCTCATTGGCGGTAAAGAAGGTGATGAGATCAAGTACATGGTACCCAGCCTTAATAAGCCTATCAAGTCCCGACTCCTCAATTCCAAACTGCGAGAGAAACTCTCTTCTATCCTCCTCTTCCAACTCCGTAAGCTCCTGTTCCAGCTTACCGCATATAACAACGCACATTGTGCCCTTCTCTTTGGCAACCCTTTCAACAGCCCTAACGTACTCACTCTCAAATCCATCTTCATCAACATTGGCAATGTAAAGGATGGGCTTGAGGGTTATAAACTGATAAGGCTTCAGGTGCTCCAACTCCTCCTTGCTCCAGTCAAGCTCCCTAAGGGGTTTACCCTCCTTCAAGGAACCAAAAGCCTTTTCAAGAGCCTCCAGCTCCCCGGCCCTGCTTTTGTCTCCAGACTTAACTACCTTGGAAAGCTTGGCAAGATTCCTTTCAGCCACCTCTAAATCCGAGAGCACCAGCTCAAGCTCCACTATCTCTATATCCCTAACAGGATCCACCTCTCCCTCAACATGGGAAACGTTGGGATCTTCAAAGCACCTAACCACATGTGCCACCGCATCCATTCCCCTTATGTGTGAAAGAAACTGATTACCCAGCCCCTCGCCTTTACTGGCTCCCTTCACAAGCCCTGCTATATCCACAAACTCTATGTAGGCGGGGACGGCCTTGGCAGAACCAACTATCTCCCTCACCCTGTAGAGCCTATCGTCAGGAACCTCTACAACACCGACGTTGGGGTCCACCGTACAGAAGGGATAGTTTTCGGCAGGCACAGAAGCACGGCAAAGCGCATTAAATATGGTTGACTTCCCCACATTTGGAAGCCCAACTATCCCACACTTAAAGCCCATCTACCCATCAGCCTCCACTGCCGAAACGCTTCTTTTGAAGACCAAAGCTCTACCTACACCGGAGAGGAAGTACCCAAGGAAGGACAAAAAGATGAAGAGATGCGGATCAGAAGCTATCACAAAAATCACAAGCACAAAGGCAAGGACAACCGTAAAGGACCCTCTACCCCTAAGTCCACCTTTAAGGGCAAAATAGCTAAACTTACTAACCATGAGCAAAGAGGAGGAGATCATGAGAAGGAGCGCACCGCCCACGATAACACTTTTCGGACACAGTTCCACAAGCTTATCCGAAACAAACAGGTAGTAGGATGCCATAAGTCCAGCGGCTGCGGGGATAGGGAAACCCAGAAAATCCTTGGTCTTCTCCTTTGTTACAAGGACATTGAACCTCGCAAGCCTCAAAGCACCGCAGGCAACAAAGAGAAAAGCTACCAGCCAGCCTATTCTACCCAGTCCCTCAAAGGCCCAACGATAGGTAAGCAGAGAGGGAGCTATGCCGAAAGAAACAAGATCGGCCAGTGAGTCGTAGTTTACTCCGAACATACTGGTGGTGTTAGTAATGCGGGCAACCCTGCCATCCAGTATATCCATAAGCATGGCAATAAAAAGCACCCATGCAGCTTTAGAGTAGTTTCCCTGCAGGGTGCACACTATAGAATAAAAACCGAAAAATAGATTGCCCGTAGTTAGAAGATTGGGCAGCACATATAGATTCATGACAGCCTTCTCCCCAATATACTCTCCCCAGCCTTGACCCTCATTCCCTTTCTCACAAAAAGCTCCCACTCACCAGGCAGGTAGAGATCCACCCGGGATCCAAACATTATCATACCTATTCTGTCTCCAGCCTCCACGCGCTCCCCCTCTCTCACCCAGCAGAGTATTCTTCTGGCGATAAGGCCGGTTATCTGAACTACCTTCATAATCCCGTGCACCGTCTCTATCTCTATGGTGTTGCTCACGTTGGTGTCCGAATCGCCCTTAAAGGCGGCTTTGTACCCTTTCCCACCGCGGTATATCCTCCTAATCACCCCCGTATGGGGAGCCCTATTAACATGACAGTCAAAGATGGACATAAAAATAGAAACATGGGCTCCATCGGGACTCTTTTCAGCCACCATAACCTTCCCATCAGCCGGGGACAACACGTACTCAGGGGAAAAGACTATCTCTCTGTCCGGATCTCTGAAGAAGACCACCAACCACAAAAGCACAATAAAAAAGAGGGTGGAAAGGGCATGCCAGCCCATCCACCCTGTGAGAAAACCTAAGACAAAGGCTCCCCATATAAAAGGCCTACCCTCAGGCCTAAAATTACTCATCCTTCCTCATCCAGGGCATCATACTTCTGAGCTTCTTGCCTACCTCTTCAATGAGATGCTCTTCATCCCTCTTCAACAAAGCGTTAAAGACAGGTCTTCCCACCTGGTTCTCAAGTATCCACTCTTTAGCAAAGACACCGGTCTGTATCTCGTCTAATATCTCCCAGAGCCTCTCCCTAACATACTCATCAATAACCCTTGGTCCCCTGGTAACGTCTCCGTATTTGGCAGTATCGCTCACCCACTTTCTCATTCCACTTATACCCTGCTCGTATATCAGATCCACGATGAGCTTTAACTCGTGAAGGCACTCAAAATAAGCTACCTCAGGCTGATACCCAGCCTCCACCAGCGTCTCAAAGGCAGCCTTTATGAGAGCGGTTACACCACCGCACAGTATGACCTGCTCCCCAAAAAGATCCGTCTCCGTCTCTTCCTTAAAGGTCGTCTCAAGAACACCTGCCCTCGTCCCACCTATACCCTTGGCATAGGCAAGAGCCACCTCAAAGGCCTTTCCGGTATAGTCCTGGTACACAGCGGCAAGACAGGGAACACCCTTACCCTCCACATACATCCTTCTGACCAAAGAACCGGGGCCTTTGGGTGCCACCATAAAAACATCCACAAAATTAGGGGGTACAATCTGCCCGTAATGGATATTGAAACCGTGAGCAAAGGCTAAAGCATCCCCCTCCTTAAGATTGGGAGCTATGCTCTCCTCATACACCTTAGGCTGCAGCGTATCAGGAATAAGCATCATAATCACCTGAGCACTGGCTGCAGCTTCTGCCACCTCCATAACCTCAAGGCCATCGGCCTTAGCCTTCTCCCAGGATGCACCTCCCTTTCTCAAGCCCACTACCACATCAAGGCCGGAATCTTTTAGATTCAAAGCGTGAGCGTGTCCCTGGCTTCCATAACCAATAACGGCTATCCTCTTTCCCTTTAAAACATCTAAGCTAACATCCTCATCATGATAAACCTTGGCCATTTCACCCTCCCAACTACGAGATTTTTAAGCTCTTGGGTCCCCTCATAACCGCCACTTTGCCCGTTCTTATCACCTCTCTTATACCACACTCTTTAAGCAGTTCCAAAGCCGCATTTATCTTGCTCTCATTTCCCGTGAACTCAATGGTGAAGGTCTCTGGGCTCACATCCACGATGTTCCCCCTGAAAATCTGCGCTATCCTCATGGCCTCCGCTCTTGCCTCTTT
>JALWBK010000265.1 GCA_027037155.1 bacterium
CCTTATAAAAGAGGTAGATGCCTTTGAGAGGGCCAGGCTTTACGAGGAGGCGGGAGCCGGTGCCGTAAGCGTGTTAGTTGATGAGAGGTTTTTTAAGGGTGGATGGGAGAAGCTGAGGCAAGCGGCGTCGGCAGTAAAGGTACCGGTTCTGTGTAAGGAGTTTGTGCTTTCTGAGAAGCAGATTGATGCCGCTTACAGATGTGGAGCCGACTTTGTGCTTTTTATCTATGGCTTCGTGGAAGATAGACGCCTTGAAGAGCTTATGGGTTATACCAAAAGGAAGGGGCTTTATACCCTTTTGGAGATATTTGATGAGGACCACATAGACGGTGCTTTGAGGCTGAAATTTGTGGACATGATGGGAGTAAACAGCCGTAACCTTGAGGATCTGAGCGTTAGCGTGGAGCGGGCGGTTTCTATAATGAGGCGTCTTCCCTCTAATCTGTTTAAGGTGGCGGAAAGTGGGATAAAGGATTTAGAACACGTTAGGCTCTTCCTTAAAGCTGGTGCCAGGGCCTTTTTGATCGGGGAAGCTCTTATGAGGGCGGAGGATCCGGCATCTTTCATCAGGAGGATAAATAGTGTTTGTGAAGGTATGTGGAGTTAGGGATCTGCAGACTGCCCTTTCTGTTGTTGAGGCAGGTGCCGATGCCCTTGGCTTTGTGTTTCACAAAAGAAGTCCCAGATACGTGAAGCCTAAGGTAGCCATAAAAATTGCAGAGAAAATCAAGGGAAAGATAGAGGTATTTGCGGTTATAAGGTTCAAGGCTGAGTTTGAACCGTCGTTTTTAAGCTTTTGTGATTACGTCCAGTGTTACGAGTATCTGGAGGGTCTGGAGAAGAGGCTTGTGCTTGGTGTTTCAGGTCCCACTTCCCTTGAGGCTGCTTACTACATTCTTGATAGCAGCCACGGTCGTGGAAGGTTTACAAAGTACCCTGAAGACTTCTGGGGTCTTCCAAAAGAGAGGGTGATATTAAGTGGTGGGTTGAATCCGGACAATGTGGCACAGGTGGTGAGAAGGTACAGGCCCTTTGGTGTGGATGTCTCATCGGGGGTTGAGAACGCCTTAGGGGTAAAAGACCCTGAGCTGATCTTTAGGTTTGTGAAAAATGCTAAGGAGGCATTGAGGTGAAAGGCTTTTACGGGAGGTTTGGGGGAAGGTTTGTGCCGGAAACACTTATTCCAGCTTTGAGACAGCTTGAGGAGGCCTTTGAGGCCTTTAAGAGGGACAGTAAGGCTCAAGAGGAGCTTAAAGAATTGCTTGAGCGATATGCGGGAAGACCCACGCCCATCTACTATGCGAAGAGGATGTCGGAGGCGTACGGCTTTGAGCTCTACCTCAAAAGGGAGGATTTGCTTCACACTGGCGCCCATAAGATAAACAACACCTTGGGACAGGCTATTCTGACGCGCTTTATGGGTAAAAGTCGTGTGGTGGCGGAAACAGGCGCGGGACAGCACGGGGTGGCTACTGCTACCGTTTGTGCGCTTTTGGGACTTGAGTGTGTTATCTACATGGGAAAGGTGGATGCAGAGAGGCAGCGTATAAATGTAGAGCGAATGAAGCTTTTGGGTGCAGAGGTGAAGGTGGTGGAGGAGGGGAGCCAGACGTTGAAGGATGCTATAAATGTGGCTTTGAAGGACTGGGTGCGCAATGTCAGAACTACCCATTACCTGCTTGGTTCTGTGGTGGGTCCCCATCCTTTCCCTGAGGTGGTTGCCTACTTTCAGTCTGTAATTGGTAGAGAGGCCAGGAGCTACTTTGAAAAGGCAGGTTTCCTTCCTGATGTGGTGGTGGCCTGTGTGGGAGGCGGGAGCAATGCTATAGGTATCTTTCGTGGTTTCATTGACGCTGATTGCCAGTTGATAGGGGTGGAGGCAGGTGGTTTGTCGGATGAGCCAGGTCAGCACGCCAGAACCTTGGGACTTGGAAGGCCTGGGATACTGCACGGGGCCTTCAGTTATCTTTTGCAGGATGAGTATGGGCAAGTGCAGAAGGTTCACTCCATCTCTGCAGGGCTTGACTACCCTGGCGTTGGGCCGGAGCATGCCTTCCTGAAGGAGAGTAACAGAGTTAGATACGAGTTCTGTAGGGATGAGGATGCTCTTTTTGCCTTTAGAGAGCTCAGCAGGCTTGAGGGAATAATTCCTGCGCTGGAAAGTGCCCACGCCATAGGTTTTCTGCTGAAGAACGCTTCTGAGTTTAAGGGGAAACGGGTTCTCGTGAACCTCTCTGGCAGAGGAGATAAGGATCTGGGAATAGTGCTGGGAGGTGTGTCGTGAGAGGCGTTTACCTTGTGGCGGGCTATCCGGATTTTGCCCTTTTTGACGAGGCGGTTAGGGTGGCTGAAGAGTGTGGTTTTGACTTTTTAGAGGTGGGGGTTCCCTTCAGCGATCCGGTGGCGGACGGTCCCCTTTTGACCAAGGCGGCTCACACCGCCATTGAACGGGGCGTTAACCTTGACAGCGTTCTTGATTGGTTGAGGGGTTACTCCGGTGGTATGAGAATCTTTGTTATGACTTACGCCAACATCTTGTGGGCCAGAGGTTTGAAAAGGGTTTCGGAAGAGTTTGCTGAGTGTGGAATAAAAGGCGTGATAGTGGCGGATTTGCCGAACGAGGAGCACTGGTTCTTTAAGGAGCATGGCTTCTTTTTGCCCTTGATACCCTTTGCCACTCCCGAGAGCTCTTTTGAGGACCTTGACAGGCTCTCTGAAACAAAGGAGGGTTTCATCTATTTTGTTTCGGTGAGGGGAACCACAGGGGGCAGGTTCTCGTTGGATGAGGAGACGAAAAAGAAGCTTTCATACCTTAGGAAGCGGGCCAAGGTGCCTGTAGTTGTAGGCTTTGGAATCTCGAATGCTGAGGATGTGAAGTCTGCCTTAGAGTTGGCGGATGGCTTTGTGGTTGGCACCAAGGCTGTTGCCATGTTGGAGAAAGGTATTGATTCTTTTAGAAACTGGTGTAAGTCTTTGCTTTCAGTTTGTTGACTTTAACGGTTTTTGGGTACTAAGATGAGCTTGTAAAAAAAATAACAAGCCGGAGGTTATTATGGAAGTGAAGTTGGCAAAAAGGGTTACTTTGATTAAGCCGTCACCAACACTGACCATAACCGCCAAGGCCAAGGCCATGAAGGCTGAGGGCATTGATGTGGTTGGATTTGGTGCTGGAGAACCCGACTTTGATACCCCTGAGAACATTAAGGCGGCGGCGGTCAAGGCGCTTGAGGAGGGTTTTACCAAGTACACCCCTGTTCCGGGAATTGACGAGCTGAAGGAGGCTATAATCGCCAAGTGCGAGAAGGAGCAGGGCTTGAAGTACGATAAGTCGGAGGTGATCGTCTCCTGTGGTGCCAAGCACACCCTCTACAACATCGCCATGGCTCTGTACGAGGAGGGGGATGAGGTTGTGATCCCTGCCCCTTATTGGGTGACCTATCCCGATCAGGCGGTGCTGGTGGGTGCAAAACCCGTGTTCATCTACACCAAGGAGGAGAACGAGTTTAAGGTTCAGCCTGAGGAGTTGGAAGAGGTTATCAACGAAAGAACTAAGGCAATTATCCTGAATTATCCCTGCAATCCCACGGGAGCTACCTACAGCAAGGAGGAGTTGGAGAGGCTTGCGGAGGTGATTCTAAGGAAGAACCCCAACTGTTGGATCATATCCGATGAGGTGTACGAGAAGATTATTTACGACGGCAGAAAGCATGTTTCTATTGCCGCCGTGGATCCAGAGGTTAAGGAGCGCACCATTGTGGTAAATGCCGTGTCTAAAACTTATTCCATGACAGGTTGGCGTATAGGATGGGCCTGCGGAAACAAGGAAGTGGTGGCTGCCATGAGCAAGCTACAGAGCCAGTCCACCTCCAATCCTACCTCCATCGCCCAAAAGGCTGCTGTTGAGGCTTTAACAGGACCTCAGGATGCAGTGGAAAAGATGGTGCAAGCCTTTAAGGAGAGGAGAGATTACATCGTTGAGCGCTTGAACTCCATGCCTGGAGTGAGCTGCTTCAAGCCCCACGGTGCCTTCTACGTCTTCCCCAACTTCTCTGGTCTGTACGGTAAGAGCTACAAGGGCAAGGTCATAAACAATTCCATGGACTTTGCGGCTTACTTGCTTGATGAGTATAAAGTGGCTATAGTTCCTGGAGTGGCGTTTGGTGATGATAACTGTGCAAGACTGTCCTACGCCACGTCTATGGAAAACATCAAGAAAGGTTTGGACAGGATAGAGGAGGCTATAAATAACTTGGAGTAAAGAGATGGAGAAGGTTTTTATACTTGACACCACTTTGAGGGATGGCGCCCAGTCGCCCCTTATTTCCTTTACCCCAGAGGAGAGGGTGGAGCTGGCAAAGGCTCTCTCTGTTCTTGGGGTGGATGTGATTGACTGTGGGTATCCCGCCTTGAGTCCCGAAGAGGAGAGGGCTGTTAGGTGTGTGGTTGAGGAGATTGATGGTCCCGTTCTTTCGGTTCTTGCCAAAACGAAAGAGGGGGAGATTGAGAAGGCCCTTGAGGTCTTAGAGGGAAAAAGAGGGAGAGTTCACATTCCTGTACCCACCTCAGAGATAAGGCTTGCCTTTATGCAGGAGGTTGATCCCGATAGGCAGCTTGAGATGGTGATAGATGCGGTAAAGAGGGTTAAAGATGCAGGGCACGAGGTGGAGGTCACCTTGGAGGACTGTTTCAGGGCCAACAGGGATTATCTGCAGAAGGTTGCCAGTGCAGTGGCCGAGGTAGGGGTGGATGTGGTGAACCTCTCGGATACGGTAGGTATAGCCACACCCACTATGGTTAAGGAATTGGTGACTTTTCTGAAGGGGAAGTTGAATGATGTGATTATCAGTATCCACTGCCACGACGATCTTGGAATGGCGACGGCCAACACCTTTGCCGCTTTGGAGGCAGGGGCAAGGCAGGCTCATCTGACCATAGCAGGGGTGGGTACCAGGGCTGGCAACGCTGCCCTTGAGGAGGTGGTGGTTGCACTGAAGTTGCACGGAGATGAGCTTGGCCTGTATACGGAGCTTGACCTGTCAAAGCTGTATAAAACGGCCAGGATATTCTCTAAGATAACAGGATACGTCATTCCTCCGCACAAGGCAGTGGTGGGAGATGCCGTCTTTGCCCACAAGGTGGAGTATATGAGGCTTGCGGTGGTGAGAGAGCCGCGCACTTATGAGATAATAGATTCTGAGATGATCGGCTATCCCAAAAAGAGAATCGTGCTTTCCAAGAGATCCGGAAGGTACATGTTTAGGGAGAAGGTGGAGGAGCTGGGATACCAGCTTACGCAGGAGCAGCTTGATAGGGCCTTTGAGATGTTCAAGGAGTTGGCTGAGAAGAAGTCTGAAGTTTACGACAGTGATGTTATCGCCATCATTGAGGATGTGCTTCTGGAAAGAAAGAGGGCCGTTGAACTGCTCTCTTACTCCATAAGCACCGGTTCCGATGAGGAGCCCAAGGCCTTTGTGAAGCTTAGGGTTGAGGATAGAGAGGTGGAGGCTGAGGCTACGGGAGATGGTCCTGTGGATGCTGCCTACAGGGCCATTGACGATGCCGTTGGTATGTCGGGAAGGCTCCTTGATTACCGTATAAATTCGGTTAGTTCTGGTAAAGACGCCTTGGGCGAGGTTTTCTTAAGAGTTATGTTTAAGGGTAAGAGCTTTACCGGAAGGGCGATAGGCACAGATGTCCTGAAGGCCAGTATAGAGGCCTACATCAATGCCGTGAATAAAGCCTACTGACGGGGGTAGATGTATGGGAATGACCATCGCCGAGAAGATTCTTGCAGCAAAAGCCGGCAAGGACAGTGTGAAGCCTGGTGAGCTCATTATGGCAAGGATAGATGTGGCACTTGCCAACGATGTTACGGCGCCTTTGGCCATAAAGGCCTTTGAGGATGTGGGGGCCGAGGATGTCTTTGATAGAGAGAGGATAGCTCTGGTTCCAGATCACTTCACCCCCAATAAGGATATTAAGGCTGCTCAGCAGGCTAAGATGGTGAGGGAGTTTGCCTATAAGTATTGGATAAAGTGGTACTTTGAGGTGGGAAGGGTGGGCATTGAGCACGCCCTTTTGCCCGAGCAGGGCATAGTGGTACCTGGCGATTTGGTGATAGGTGCCGATTCCCACACCTGCACCTACGGTGCCCTTGGCGCCTTTGCCACGGGAGTGGGGTCCACTGACCTTGGATGTGCCATGGCTACAGGAGAGGTGTGGCTGAAGGTGCCGTATACTTTGAGGTTCAACATTGAGGGCAAAAAGAGGCCCTATGTGACGGGTAAGGACATCATCCTACACATCATAGGGATGATAGGCGTTGACGGTGCCAGGTACAGGGCCATGGAGTTTGGGGGAAGCGTTATCAGGGAGCTCTGTATGGATGAGCGTTTCACTATCTGTAATATGGCTATAGAGGCTGGTGGAAAGACGGGTATAATTGAGCCGGACGATATAACTAAGGAGTATGTGAAGGAGAGGGCCCAAAGGGAGCCTGTTTACTACACCTCCGACGAGGATGCCTCTTACGAGAAGGTGTACGACGTTGATATAAGCAATCTTGAGCCTGTGGTGGCGTTGCCCCATCTTCCTGAGAACGTGAAGCCGGTGAGGGAGGTAAACGATATAGAGATAGACCAGGTGGTGATTGGCTCCTGCACCAACGGCAGGATAACGGATCTGAGACAGGCTGCTGAAGTCCTTAAGGGTAGGAAGGTACATCCCAGGGTGAGGCTCATTGTGATCCCTGCTACCCAGAAGATCTGGGAGCAGGCCATGGAGGAGGGGTTGTTCAAGATCTTTGTTGAGGCAGGAGCTGCCATCTCTTGTCCCACATGCGGTCCGTGTCTTGGTGGACACATGGGCATATTAGCTGAGGGTGAGCGGGCTGTGGCAACCACCAACAGGAACTTTGTGGGGAGAATGGGACATCCGAAGAGCGAGGTGTATCTGGCAAGTCCGTACGTGGCTGCTGCCTCTGCCGTGGCAGGCAGAATCGCCCATCCAGACGAGCTGTAACCCAACCTTGGCGGGAGGTATAGATGGAGATCAGGGGAAAGGCGTGGAAGTTTGGGGATCACATTGACACCGATGTGATTATCCCTGCCAGGTATCTCAATACATCAGATCCTTACGAGCTCGCTGCTCACTGCATGGAGGATGCGGATCCGGAGTTTGTTAAGAAGGTCAGTAAAGGAGACATTATAGTTGCAGGGGAGAACTTCGGATGTGGAAGCTCCAGAGAGCACGCTCCCATAGCCATTAAGTACGCAGGGGTATCCTGTGTTATAGCCAAAAGCTTTGCAAGAATATTTTATAGAAATGCTATTAACACGGGACTTCCCATCATAGAGGCTCCCGATGCCGTTGACAGGATAGAGGAGGGAGATGAAATAGAGGTCTTTCTTGAAGAGGGGAAGATTATCAACCACACCAAAAAAGAAGAATACTCCTTTGAGCCTTTGCCGGAGTTTATGATGAAGCTGCTCACATCTGGTGGGCTCATTCCCTTTGTTAGAGAAAGGTTGGCGAAGAAAGGAGCGTAGCCATGGCGTACAGGGTGGCGGTACTTGCCGGTGATGGTATTGGTCCTGAGGTGATGGAAGAGGCTTTGAAGGTTTTGGACAGAATCTCTTCCAAGTTCGGCGTTGACTTTGAGTATAGAGAGGCCCTTGTGGGCGGTGCTGCCATTGATGCGGTGGGGGATGCCTTCCCTGAAGAGACCAAACAGGTGTGCGATTGGGCGGATGCCATACTCTTTGGAGCTGTGGGAGGTCCCAAGTGGGAGAGCCTTCCGCCTGAAAAGCAGCCTGAAAGAGCGGCTCTTCTTCCCATCAGAAAGAGATATGAGCTTTTTGCCAACCTGAGGCCGGCGTTGGTCTTTCCTGCTCTCATAGAGTCATCCCCTCTAAAGAGGGAGATACTGGGCGATGGTGGCTTTGACGTTTTGGTGGTGAGAGAGCTTACAGGAGGTATCTACTTTGGGCAGCCCAAGGGCATCTTTGAAGAGAATGGAGTGAAAAAGGGCATTGACACCCTTGTTTACTACGACTGGGAGATAGAGCGCATTGCCAAGGTTGCCTTTGATGCGGCTATGAAGAGGGAAAAGAGGGTCGCTTCAGTAGATAAGGCCAATGTGCTTACCTCTATGGTGCTCTGGCGCCAGGTAGTGGAGGAGGTGGCCAAGAGCTATCCAGAGGTTGAGCTGAGACACCTTTACGTGGATAACGCTGCCATGCAGCTCATCAGAGATCCGCATCAGTTTGATGTGATTCTTGCTGGGAACATGTTTGGGGATATTCTCTCCGATGAGGCTGCCATGCTTACAGGCTCTATTGGTATGCTTCCCTCCGCGAGTCTTGGTGAGAGTAAGGGGCTTTACGAGCCGGTGCACGGGTCAGCTCCTGATATAGCCGGACAGGGAATAGCGAATCCCTGTGCCATGATTCTCTCGGCGGCTATGATGCTGAGGTACTCCTTTGATCTTCCTGAGGCTGCTGATGCGGTGGAGAGATCGGTGGAGCAAGCCCTTGATGAGGGCTTCAGAACTGCTGATCTGTACAGGGGCAAGCCCGGTGAGGTGAAGGTTTCAACAAAACAGATGGGAGATGTCATAGCGGAGAGGATATGAGCCAAGAACTTAAAAAACGCTGGGTCACTGCTATCTTGGCGATAGCGGTGGTTTTGTGGGGCTTGCTCTCTCCTTCTGTGGCGCCGCTTTTCTTCATAACCGTGCTTGTGGCAGTAGTTGGTGTTTGGGAGGCGAGCAGGCTTTTGGACTTGTCCTCCGACGCTTTTGTGGTGGATGCGGTTTCCGTGGCTCTCACCCTTGCGGGATTTTCCAGAGGCAGCCTTTCACTTGTGGTCTTTTCTCTGATGCTGCCCCTTTTGTTTCAAGCTCTGTTGCTCTTCGTGTCGAAATCGCCGTCTGTGGAGGCACTTTTCCCCTCTCTGTATCTGGGGATTCCTCTCGGTTTTGCACTTTATGTTAAGAAGCTTCACTTGGAGTGGTTTCTGGTGGCTGTGGCAGGCTGTGTGTGGGCAGGTGATGCTGCGGCCTATTTTGTGGGAAAGGCCGTGGGTAAGACGAAACTTCATCCTGTAAGTCCCAAAAAGACGGTTGAAGGTGCTTTGGGGGGTCTTGTGATTGGCACCCTCTTTTTTGGTGTGGTGGCTTTCGCCTTTTTGGGGTGGGGGGTATTTAAATCTCTTTTTGCTGGAATTGCTGTTAATGCGGCGGGTCAGTTGGGAGATCTCTTTGAGTCCTTCTTGAAGAGAAGGGCGGGGGTTAAGGATTCGGGTGCTTTCTTCCCAGGGCACGGTGGGGTGCTTGACAGGATAGATAGTCTGCTTTTTGCCCTTTTCACCGCATCTATTTTCTTCTAAAATAAGGCACCATGAAGCTGCGCGTCTGTATATTGGGTTCCACAGGTTCCATTGGTACGCAGGCCCTTGAGGTGATACGACTCAATTCTGACAGGTTTGATGTGGTTGCCCTTTCCTGTTCTGGCAAAAGTTGCGAGCTCTTTCTCAAACAGGTTGAGGAGTTTGAACCCTTAGCTGTGGCAACGGTGAGCGAGTGCTCTCAGCTTTCAGGAGTGAGGGTATTTACGGGACCTGACGCCAACGAGAGGCTCATAGAGGAGGTGGAGGCAGATATATACCTCGTGGCCCTATCTGGCACTTCTGGTATAATGCCTACTTACAAAGCCGCTGCTACTGGAAAGAGGATTGCCCTTGCCAATAAGGAGAGCCTTGTTTCCGCAGGCCGATTTATAGTTGAGAGGGCGAGGCTTTTCGGTACAGAAATTATACCTGTGGACAGCGAGCATTCCGCCATCTTTCAGTGTCTTCTGGGACAGGATACCGATGCTGTAAAGAGAATCATACTGACTGCTTCAGGTGGCCCCTTTCTCAATATACCCGTTGAGCAGTTGAAGCAGGTGAGCCCTGAGGATGCGCTGAAACACCCCTGCTGGAACATGGGGCCCAAGGTTACCGTTGATAGTGCAACCATGATGAACAAAGGATTGGAAGTGATAGAGGCCCGTTGGCTCTTTGGTTTACCCCCTGAAAGTATTGAGGTGGTGGTTCATCCCCAGGCAATTGTCCACTCCATGGTGGAGTTCTGGGACGGCTCGATTATGGCGCAGCTTGGAACTCCAGACATGAGAATCCCCATCTCCTTTGCCTTGGGATACCCTTTCAGGGTGCCAAGTGGTGTAAAGAGCCTAAATTTCTATAATTTGTGCTTGACCTTTGAAAAGCCAGACACGCAGAAGTTTCCGCTTCTTGATCTTGCCTATAGGGCGTTGGAGAGGGAAGATGTGCTTCCTGTGATCCTTAACGCCGCCAACGAGGTGGCGGTCAACGCCTTTCTTGAGAGGAGAATTGCCTTTACGGATATTCCCAAGGTGGTGGAGATGTGTATGGATGGACTATCTGACAGAGAGGTCTCTTCTATAGAGGATGTTTTGAGACTTCACGAGGAGAGCGTTTCTACCGCTTTGGAGATCGTTGGAGGTTAAGAGATGCCTTGGGTTTTGAAGGTTACGGACTCTTTCAGTTCTGCCCACTTTTTGAAGAACTACCGTGGTAAATGTGAGAACGTGCATGGGCATAACTGGAGAGTGGAGTTAGAGGTGGTGGGAGAGAAGATAGATAAAACGGGCCTTTTGATTGACTTTAAAGTGCTTAAAGGTATCTTGAGGGACGTGCTTGGTGTGTTGGATCACAGATTGCTGAATGAAATTCCTCCCTTTGATAGGTGTAATCCTTCGTCAGAGAACATAGCCAAGGTGATTTTTGAACAGGTGAAGGAGAGGCTCCCTGAAGGCGTCAGGGTTCGTTCTGTAACGGTGTGGGAGTCTGATAATGCTTGCGCAACATACTTTGAGGAATAAGGTTATATACCCAACTTCTTCGGCAGTCTTGAAGTAGCTGGTTCAGATCTTTTGAGTAGTCCAGCTTTGCTGTGTACTTTTCGTAAACGATGTTGAACATAGAATAGCAGTATTCCTTCTGACCGGGTTTGGTTTTCTGGCTTGCAAGTTCAAGGACTATGGATGCGGCAAGCCGGTTGTTGAAAAGACCTCCCATAAGTGCTGCCTCTTCTGTTGCAGCAGAAAGTACGATCTCTCTTCTTGTGCTTTTCTTCCAGGCATAGGAGAGGTGGGTGTCGGCTTGTTCAAAGTTTTTTGTGGCTTCGTAAAGATAGCCTAAAAGTAGGTGGGATGCTGGTTTCTGAAGTTTCTCCTTGGTCTTTTCCATGATGACAAGGCCAAAGGTGAACTGGTTGGTGTTGTAAAGCCCCAGAGCCTCCCGGAAGATCATGGTTTCTCTGTCAAGGCTCCAGGAGCTCTGGGGAACCAGTAAAAGCAATAGGCTAAAGGTTAGCAAGCCTTTCAGCAGCTTCTTCAATACGCTCATCGGGCATACAAAGGGCTGCTCTCACAAAACCCTCTCCGTACACGCCAAAGCCCACTCCTGGGGTGAGCAGGACCCCAGCTTTGTCAAGGGCGAGGTTTGCGAATTCCATGGAGCTGTAGCCTTCTGGCACCTTGAACCAGACGTAGAAGGTGGCTTTTGGCTTCTCAACGGCAAAGCCTGCTTTTTTGAGTTTGCTTACAAAGATCTCAATTCTCCTTCTGTAAGTTTCTCTGATCTCCTTCAATCCAGGCTCGTTGTCCAAGGCAAAGATGGCAGCTTCCTGAACGGCTTGGAAAACCCCAGAGTCAATGTTGGTCTTTACTTTCAGCAGGCCCTTCAAAATCTCTGCGTTTCCCACGGCCATGCCTATGCGCCATCCGGTCATGTTGAAGGTTTTGGATAAGGAGTGAAACTCTATGGCCACGTCTTTGGCACCTGGAACTTCCAAGATGCTTATGGGCGGTTCCTCATAGTAGATTTCGCTGTAGGCGGCATCGTGGGCTATGATGAAGTTGTACTCCTTTGCCAGCTCAACGATCTTCTGGAAGGCTTCTTTGGTTGCCATTCCTGCAGTAGGGTTGTTGGGGTAGTTGAGGAACATAATCTTGGTTCTGCGAAACAGATCCTTTGTTACGTTGGAAAGATCCGGTAAAAAGCCTATCTTTTCCTTTAGGGGAACGTGGTAAGGCTCTCCTCCTGCCAACACGGTGGAGGAGTGGTAGACAGGGTATCCAGGATCTGGAACAAGCACCACGTCTCTTTCTTCCACAAAGGCAAAGGGAAGGTGAGCGATACCCTCCTTTGAACCTATTAAGGCCACCACCTCGGTGTCGGGATCAAGCTCCACGTTGAAGCGCCTTTTGTACCACCTCGCTACTGCTTCGCGGAAGCTCTTCATACCGTTGTAGGTGGGATACTTGTGGTGTTCGGGCTTTTCCACAGCCCTCTTCATGGCCTCTATTATTGGGGTGGGGGTGGGCATGTCGGGATCACCCACCCCCATGTCTATTACATCTACTCCTTGGGCGATCTTTTCTGCCTTCTTCTCATCTAATTCAGCAAAGAGATAAGAGGGAAGCTTTCTGAGCCTTGATGCCCACTCCACCATTACCACTCTCCCGTCCTTAGGTAGTGGTCAATGGCCCTTGCGGCTTTCTTTCCGTCTCCCACAGCGAGGATAACCGTGGCGGCTCCTCTGATAATATCTCCACCGGCAAATACACCCTTCTTGCTGGTCTTGCAGGTTTCTTCATCTGCCACGATGTAGCCCCACTTGTTGACCTCAAGATCTGGTGTGGTCCTCTGTATGACCGGGTTTGCCCTGGTTCCAATGGCCATTATTACGGTGTCTACATCCATAATAAACTCAGATCCTGGGATGGGCACGGGCCTTCTCCTGCCGGACTCATCGGGCTCGCCAAGTTCCATACGGATGCACTTCAGCCCCTTTACCCAGCCATTTTCGTCGCCAATGATCTCAACGGGATTGATGAGAAAGTTGAAGATCACTCCCTCTTCCTCGGCGTTCTCTATCTCCTCTGCCCTGGCGGGCATCTCCTTTCTCGTTCTTCTGTAGACTATGTGGGCTTCCTCAGCGCCAAGCCTGAGGGCTGTTCTAACGGCGTCCATGGCGACGTTACCACCACCAACCACTGCTACTTTCTTACCCACCTTTATGGGTGTGTCGTACTCGGGGAAGAGATAGGCTTTCATTAGGTTGTTTCTGGTGAGGAACTCGTTGGCGGAGTATACTCCTTTTAGGGTTTCACCGGGTATACCCATGAATATGGGAGCTCCTGCTCCAACACCGATAAAGACAGCGTCAAAGCCTTCCTTCTCCATAAGATCGTCTATGGTAACGGTCCTTCCCACCACCACATCGCACTCAAACTTCACTCCCAACGACTTGATGTACTCAACTTCTCTTTCTACTATGACCTTGGGAAGCCTGAATTCGGGAATACCGTATACCAGCACCCCTCCGGGCTTGTGAAGTGCCTCAAATACAACCACTTCGTGTCCCATTATTGCACAGTCAGCAGCAACAGTAAGACCACCGGGTCCCGAACCGATAACGGCTACCTTTTTGCCGGATTTGGGAGCTATCTCGGGCTTTTCCACGGCTCCCATCTTGGCTTCGTAATCGGCGACGAACCTTTCAAGTCTTCCGATGGCGATGGGAGCGCCCTTCTTGTTGAGTACGCACATCTCCTCACACTGTTCTTCTTGGGGACACACCCTACCACAGACAGCTGGGAGGGCGTTGGTCTCCTTGATCTTTCTGGCAGCCTCTATAAACTTCCTTTCCCTAATGAGGGCGATGAACTCAGGAATCTTCACCTCTGCTGGACATCCTTGTACACAGAGAGGCTTCTTACACAGAAGACACCTTTCCGCCTCTGCCACCGCCATCTCTTCGGTGTATCCCAAGGCTACTTCGTTGAAGTTTTTGATCCTCTCCTTGGGATCCTGGCGGGGCATATCCACTCTGTTTAAGTTGAGACCTTTCTTCTTCTCAGCCATTACTCCACCCCTGCAAAGATTTCTGGATGTGCATTCTTAAATCTTTCTAAAGCCTGCTGCTCTTCTTCTCTGTAAACGGTTAATCTGCTCATGAGCTCGTCAAAGTTGACCTTGTAGCCATCAAACTCAGGTCCGTCCACACATACAAACTTTACCTCATCACCTACGGTGATCCTGCACACACCGCACATACCGGTTCCGTCAAGCATCATGGCGTTAAGGGAGACTATGCACGGGATCTTGTAGGGCTCTAAAGTCTTTACCACAAACTTCATCATGATGCCCGGCCCAATGGCTACCACCTGGTCGATCTTTTCACCGCTTTCAATCAGCTCCTTGAGGGCATCGGTGACGAGCCCCTTCTTTCCATAGCTCCCATCATCGGTGGTGACTATCACTTCTTCAGAGATGGCTCTGACCTCGTCTTCAAGAATCAGAAGATCCTTGGAGCGGGCTCCCAGGATGGTTATGAGCCTGTTTCCAGCTTCCTTCATGCCCTTCAGAATGGGATATAGCGGTGCTATACCCACTCCTCCTCCAACACCGACCACAGTTCCAAACTTCTCAATGTGGGTGGGCTGCCCAAGAGGACCTACAACGTCAGCAATGTAGTCGCCTGGTTTGAATGTTCCCAATTCCCAGGTGGTTTTTCCAACCTTCTGGAAGATAATCCTAATCAGTCCCTCTTCCGGCTTCTTGTCCACCACGGTGAGGGGTATCCTTTCACCCTTCTCGTGGATCCTGATGATAACGAACTGTCCCGGACGATGCTTCCTGGCGACTCTGGGGGCCTCCACCCACATCTCGCAGATGGTAGGATGCCAGTCTTTCTTCTCAACGATCTTAAACATAATCCCCCCTCTCTGGTGTTGATTTTGGAGCCTTGAACTAATTATTGGATAACCCCATTCATGTCAAGCTATGACTTTTGGCTGTTCTACAGGTTAAGCTTGACGGTGAGCTTTTGAGCACTTAAAATCTGAAAGCATGAGGATAGTTATACTAAGCGTTGTCCTTTGGGTGCTTTTCTTCCCCGTGGATGTCCATTCCTCTCCCTCTTTGGAGCCGGATTTGTCTGTGCCTGAAGTTAAGTATTTTGTTGATTATTACTTGAGTCACGACAGAGCCTGGGTGGAAAGATCTTTTAAACGTATGTGTTACTATAAGGACATAGTGAGTAAGATTTTGAGGCGTCATGGTCTTCCTGAGGAGTTGGTGGTACTGCCGGTGCTGGAGAGTGGATACAGGGGGGATGCTAAGTCTATATCTGGGGCCTTTGGCTACTGGCAGTTTATGTGGGTTACTGCGAGAAGATACGGGCTTGGCGTGAGCCGTTGGGTGGATGAGAGGGCGGACATTGAAAAGGCAACCCGTGCCGCTGCAAAGTATCTCTCTTTTTTATACAGTAGGTTTAGGGATTGGAACTTGGTGCTTGCGGCATACAACGCTGGAGAGGGTTACGTAGAGGGAATTATAAAGAGAACCGGGCTTAAGGACTACTGGCTGTTGTGTAGGGTTGGCGTACTGGATAGGCAGGTAAGAGAATTCGTGCCGCGTTTTATGGCGCTTTTGTGGATATACAAGCATAGGAGGGATTTGGGCTTTGGGGTAGAGTCCTGTGGAAAGCTTGTGAAGATCAATCTTCCTGCGGGGGTTGATGTGAGGGAGTTTGCCAGATGGCTTTCCATGGATCAGAACCTTTTGATCAGTCTCAATCCCTTTTTGAGAAGAAAGAGGATTCCGCCTTGGGGATCTCATGTGTACCTTCCCCAAAGGTACGCCAATAGAGCCAAGCTTGCGGTGAGGTGGATGGTAGCGGCAAAAAGGGCGAGGGCTTTGGGGATTGAGAAGTTGAAAGGCTACTGGTTTGGCTATGTGGTTCGTCCTGGTGACTCCTTGTGGCGTCTATCTCGTCTGTTTGGGATAGATATGTCTGTGATAAAGGTGGTTAATCGGTTGAAGGGGAATCGTTTGAGGGTGGGGCAGGTCCTTTTGATTCCTACCAGAAGGCTTGTGGCGAGTATCGTTTCTGCCGAGCCGTCTAAAGGGAAGCTTTTGTATCGGGTTAAGCGGGGAGACACTATCTGGAAGCTTACGAAGGTATTTGGGGTGGATCAGAGGAGTATCGTTGTTCCTGAAGGTGGGTTTAGACCAGGTCAGTGTGTGGTTATAAAGGTGGGTAGCGTTGGCGAGAGGGGTTAAGGTCATCTCCTTTGTGCTTGTTTTAGTCCTCCTTGCGGTGGGTTTGTTCATGGTGGGCAAGCTCTACTTTTCACCCAGTTACATGCATTACAGAGTGGGTGAACGGTTCTTTAAGCAGGGGCGCTACAGAGCTGCCTATGAGGAGTTTAAGAAGGCCTTTGAGCTTGATCCGTACAACAGGGCGGCGAGGCAGCGGCTTGCGGACTTAAAGAGGATCCTTGGGGAGAATGAAAGAGTTAATACAGAAAACCACTGATCTTCTTAGCCTATTAGCGGAGATAGGCGGACTGGTAGATGAGCTCATTGACGAGAACGAGAAGCTGCGTAGGGATGTTGAGAGGCTTGAGAAGAGAGTAGAGGATCTTGAGCAAGAGAGGAAAGAGGTTAGAAGAAGGCTGGAAGCGTTGATGGATATGCTGGAGCACTTTCAGGATAGTATAGAAAGAGGAAGCTATTATGGCAGGTAGGGAGTTCAGCTTTTCCCTTTTTGGTCATAGATGCAAGGTGAGGGGACCTCTCATAGGTGATGAGGAGGTTCGGGAGATCCAATCTTACTTGGAAGAGTCTTTTGTTAAGGTTTTGGGGGTAGGGCCTGCCAAGGTAGTTGCATCTAAGGTTATAAAAGATAATGCGTTACTACCTGTGCTCTTGAAAATTTCTTGGGACTATCTTAAAGTAAAACGCAAGATGCAAGACGCAGAGGGTGCGTTAGCGCAAGGCCTGGATGAGGCGCTGCGTCTTGCAGAGTATATGGTTGAGAGATTGAAAGGGGAGGAAGGTAGTTAAGCCACCGCTTTTCGGTGGTCTTTACCATAGATCTCTTTCCCCCTCCCCCTATTTTTAAGGGTGGGTAGGTATGTATGAGCCTTTGTATAAAAGGGTTAAGCCCTTGGACATAGATGAGGTAGTTGGACAGACCCATCTTTTGGGTTCGTCTGGTCCCCTTCGTGCTATCGTAGAGCGTGGAAAGGTCCCATCTTTGCTCTTTTACGGTCCACCTGGGGTTGGCAAAAGTCTTGTAGCGGAGCTCATCTCTAAGAGAATTGACGCCAACTTTGTGAAGCTGTCCGCCGTTAGTGCGGGTATACCCGAAGTGAAGAAGGTGGTTCAGGAGGCTCAGCGCCTCAAAAAATGGGGAAGGGATACTGTACTCTTTCTGGATGAGATACACAGGTTCAACAAAGCACAGCAGGACTTTTTGCTTCCCTATGTTGAAGATGGAACCATCATTCTGATGGGTGCGTCTACCGAGAATCCTATCTTTGCTTTAAACAGCGCTTTGCTTTCCCGAGTTATGGTCTTTGAGTTTAAGCCTTTATCGGAGGATGAGCTAATTGAGGTGCTAAAACGTGCCCTTTTGAAGATCAATATCACACAAACTCTCGCTGAAGAGGCGATAAGGTACATAGCCCGTAGGGCTGGTGGTGATGCTCGCAAGGCCCTTGGTATGCTGGAGCTGGTTCTTGACAGTGTATCTGAGCCTGAGATCGACAGGGAGAAGGTGGAGAGAGTCCTTGGAGGATTCGTAAGCCTTGGCTACGACGTACAACAGAAGTACGATGTGGTGTCTGCCTTTATAAAGAGTGTGCGAGGTTCCGATCCTGATGCGGCCCTCTACTGGCTTTCCGTAATGCTGGAGGCGGGGGAGGATCCTCTCTACATAACCAGAAGGCTGATGATCCTTGCCGCTGAGGATGTTGGACTTTCTGATCCGGTGGCGTTGTTGGTGGCTGTTGCAGCCCATGAGGCGGTGTCCCACGTGGGTATGCCTGAGGGTGAGCTTATCCTTGCCTTTGCCACTGTGTACCTCGCCACTACCACGAAGAGCAATTCCTGCTACGAGGCTATTAAAAGGGCAAGAAGCTGGGTTAAAGAACATCCCAATGTGAAGGTGCCAGCGCATCTTGCAGATAGCCATTCCTGGGAGAAGAGGCATTTGTCCGATAAGTATCTGTACCCTCACGATTTTCCCGGTGGATTTGTAAAGCAGAGATACATGCCCTTTGATGTCAGGTTCTTCTATCCCAAGGATGTGGGCAGGGAGAGGCGTGTTAAGGAGAGGTTAAATGAGCTGTGGGGCGAAAGATACGCTGAGAAGAAAGATGCTTGAGATGAGGATTTCCATTGAGGGTAGGGAGGAGAAAGAGAGGGCAATATTGGAGAAGGCGGCCTCTCTTTCTGAGGTGGCAAAGGCAAAGATAGTTGCCCTTTATTGGCCCGTTAGAGGTGAGGTTAATCTGCTGGGCTTGAGGGAGCTTTTAGATGCGAGGGTGTGTCTTCCCAAGGTGCGTGGTAAGAGGTTGTGCTTTGGCTATTGGAATGGAGAGGAGATAGAAAGGGGGGCTTACGGGATACCTGAGCCTCGTAACTGCAGTGTGGAGGTGGAGAGGATAGACCTTTTCTTTGTTCCCGCTATTGCCTTGGATCGGGATGGGTACAGGTTGGGTTACGGTGGGGGCTATTACGATGGGCTCATTAGAAATAAGCTGCCCCATCAGCTCTTTGTTGGGGTGGTCTTTTCAGAGCAGCTGTTGGATCGTCTGCCGGTTGATGAGTGGGATGTGCCGGTGGATGTGGTGTTGACCGATGCTCATCTGATTTATCCCCGTGCTTGTTCAAAAATCTGGGAAAGGAGGTAGTTCGGGATGGGTGTAGTGTACCTTATACTGGGCGTCGTTGTGGGGTCTCTGGTAGGTGGTTATCTGGTTTATAGCAGACAGCAAGATGTCTCTCGGAGACATCTGCAGGAGGTGCAGAGAGAGGCTGAAAGGATAATAGAGTCTGCCAAGAAGGAGGCCGAGTCTCTTAAAAAGGAGAAGATACTGGAGGCCAAAGAGGAGATCCATAGAGAGAGGGCCCAACTTGAGGAGGAGATCAGGAAGAAGCGTATGGAGCTGGAAAAGTTAGAGAACAGATTGGCGCTTAAAGAGGAGAACATTGAGGCCCGTTATCGAAACGTTGAGATGAAGGAGAAGGAGCTTCGCCTTTTTGAGGAGAAGCTCAGGCAGAAAGAGGAGGAGCTGGATCATAGGAATAAGGAGCTGGAGGTAGCGTTTCAAGAGCTGGATAGAGAGAAGGAAGAGGTGAAGAGGAAGTTGGAAGAGGTTGCCAAGATGACGGAAGAGGAAGCAAAGGAGATGCTGAAGCAGGCCGTTATAGAGGAGGCGAAGAAGGAGGCGTATGAGATAGTTAGAACCATTGAGGAGGAGGCCAAAGAGACCGCTGATAAAAAGGCCAAGGAGATAATAGCTCTTGCGGTTCAAAGATATGCTGCGGAGGAGGTGGCTGAGATCACCGTTTCAGTGGTGCACCTTCCCTCTGATGAGATGAAGGGTAGAATTATCGGTAGAGAGGGGAGGAACATAAGGGCCTTTGAGGCTGCCACAGGTGTAGATCTTATAATTGACGATACCCCTGAGACGGTTGTGCTATCCTGCCATGATCCTGTGCGTAGAGAGGTGGCCAAGAGGGCGTTGGAGGCGCTGGTTAAAGACGGAAGGATACATCCAGCAAGTATTGAG
>JALWBK010000266.1 GCA_027037155.1 bacterium
TATAAACGCGGTGGGAAGTATGTATACACCGCTTTGGCAATATTTAAAGTTCTGCTCGTTTGGGAAAGGGGGGAAAGGTGAGGTTATCAAGGGGATGTTTGTTGTTTGTGCTTCTTAGCTTTCTTCTTCCTTCCTGCAGTTTTATGAATCTCAGGGAGTCTGGCCCACAGAGGATTCCTTCGGGAGTTGAGGTAATCCCCCCATCTGTGAGGAAAGAGCTTTCTGAAAAGGAGAGAGGGAAAGAACGAAAGCTTATAAAGGAGGCCAGTACGCAGGCGGAAAGCACCCGGGAGATGTTGCACTGGTATCCGAAGAGGTTTTCTGTTCACAGCAGGGCTACAAAGGGTTCCTTAGAGGGCAAAAAGCATAGCATATCCCTTTCGTACGATACTATCAGCGTCTACAGGTTGGTCACGGTGGTCTTTCACGACTTGTTGAAGAAGAACGTGGTGGTAGAGGGGGATCTGAAGCCTACTATCTCCATGTCCATATCGGGCAATTTTACCGAGGGCGAGATAGTGGATATTGTAGGTAAGGTCTTGGAGTCTTCAGGATACACCTTAACCTATGAGAACGGTGTGTACTACATAAAGCCGGCAAAGACTATGCCTCAGTCTGCTCTCAGCAGTTCTTTCAGGTGGTGGGTGTATAAGCCCAGGTATCTGTCGGCTAAAGATCTTTACAAGGTGTTGCTGCAGCTTAAAGGCAAGGATGCCATGGTCTCTCTCGTTGCCGGAAACGTGATAGTGGTGGCGGACGATGTTGATAGGATTTCCGATTACTGGAAGGTGGTTAGGGTAATAGATATTGATGTCTTTTCTATGTACGACATAAGGGTTTTTAAGCTTAGTTATTCCATGCCTTCAGAGGTGCAGAAGGAGGTGGATCAGCTGACTAAATCTGTGGGGTTGAAGCCTGGAGAGATGATTTCTCTCATTCCGATAGATAGACTGGGTTTCCTTTTATCTATAGCAAGCTCAAAGGAATTGGGGGACAGGATCGCAGCTTTTGTTAAGTTGCTTGATGCTCCTTCGGAGACGGGGAAGAAGGAGGTCTACGTATATAGAGTGCAGCATGTAGAGGCAAAGAAGCTTGCTGAAACGATAAGCAACTTTCTGTCTGGGAAGGGGGAAGTAAAGGGAGACAAAAAGAAGGGTAAAGAGAGTGCCTCGCTGGTGAAAGGAAGGGTAGTGATTGTGCCCGATGAGACGACCAATACTTTGTTGATAGAGGCTTCTCCTAAGGATTACGCCAAGATAAGGGAGATTATAGCGGCACTGGATGCTATGCCCCGGCAGGTTCTTATAGAGATGCTGATAGCAGAGATATCCTTGGAGAAGGAGTTTGAATACGGGATTGAGTGGTGGTTGAAGGCCCATGGTCACACCTTTTCGGCTGAGGTGTCAACAACTTTCGGCTTGGCTGGCTCTAAAAGTAAACTTGTGGGCTTTCAGTATTACGATATAAACCCTGATAGCTTTTGGAACTTTCTTTACTTTCTAGTCACAAATTCTAAGGTGAACGTTATTTCAAGCCCCAGGATACTCGTAAGGGACAATGAGAAGGCAAAGATAGATGTGGGCAAGGAAGTTCCTATTCTCACCCTGGAGACCGTGGGAAGCACTCAAATTCAGGGAACCAGCGCTATAGACAGGAGGGTGGAGTATAGGGACGTGGGAGTTATTCTGGAGGTGAAGCCTCATATAAGTGAGGAAGGCTTTGTTTCTTTGGATATATCAGAGGAGACCAGCACTCCTGAACCCAATACAATCTCGGGGATAGATTCGCCCATAATATCTAAGAGAAAAGTAACTACGACTCTGCTTGTTAAAAGCGGGCATACTGTTGTGATAGG
>JALWBK010000267.1 GCA_027037155.1 bacterium
GAAGCCGTTTCAAACTCACCTATAAGGCGGTAAAGCTTAGCATACTCTTTGTAGAGTCCAGACTTCTCTATTGGAGGGGTAAGGTGATCTATAACAACGGCCCATCCCCTTCTTTTCGCCTGAATACCCTCTCCCACATCGTCCACCACATAGGGATAAATATCCACAAGGTCTTGAATGAGCACCTGCGGCGGGTCATCTTCGTCCAAACCAGCCTGTTTGCCAGGAAGCCACTCCAAAGTCCCGTGGGTTCCCAGATGGATCACTGCATCGGCGTGAAAAACATGGGTAAGCCATAAATAAAAGGCTATATACTGGTGATGAGGATAAACCTCGTGGGAATGATAGAGCTTCCAAGCGTTCCCAGAAACTCCCCTTTGGGGTTGAGGGGCAAGAACTACATTGCCCAATCTAACCACAGGCAGCACGAATTTGCCCTCAACTGTCATCACACCCGATTCCTCTGGCTTCCCCCACTGTCTATCAACAGCCCTTCTAAAAGAAGCGGGAAGTTCAGAGTACCACCTCTTGTAGGTATCAATGGGAAGCAACACCACATTACCTGAGGCTATTAAACTTTTAAGTTCTCCAGGAGCCCAAGAGCCAACGTTTCTTCCAGAAAGCACCAGCAAGCGTTTGATCTGATCCTCACTAATACTGCCTCTCACAACATATCCCTTTTCCTTAAGCCGCTTAAGTATCACCTCAAGACTTTTAAAAACATTTAGATAGCTTGCACCTATGTTTTGCTTCCCAGGCGAGTGGTTGTAGTAGACTATGACTATTCTCTTTTCGCTGTTTGGCTTGTGCCTGAGACGTATCCAAGCCCTTATCCTACCAACAAGAAACTCAAGCTGTTGATGAATAACACTGTAAGCTTTGTCTTTCCTGCTCTTTCTTCCAGAAAGCACCACAGGCTCAATCAAACCGGAAAGCTCTGGCATGTTCATCTGCCAGGAAATTTCAAAGGAAGATAGTCCTATATCAGATTCCCTCCACTCTCTGATGGTTTCGGAAAATAGATTTATGGCGGATATAACGGGAACGTTCAGTCTCTCCAAGTACTCCTTTGTCTCTTTCCTGACAGAAGCACTCATCTTAAAGGCATAAGATACCAGCACTTCTAAAGGGACATGTTCATCAAGAAAGAACTTTACACCTTTATAAGCGGGGTATGAGTAAAGAGCTACAACGCCCCAACCCTCTTTCTCAAATCTACTTATGACAGCATCCAAAAAGCCCTTGTGTAGGGGATCCAAATAGGCTTGATAAAAAAGAATTCCCACCCAGTATTTTGGTTTAAACCTCCCCCCATACCACCTCTTGTATTCGCTAAAGCTGGTAAAGATGCGAGAAGCCTTCGGATGGTAAATTCCCATCTTAGGAAGCACAACAGGCTTATCAAAATGAACTTTTTCACCAGCAAGATGGAGGGCATAAAGAAACATGTTCTCGTAGTTCTTCAAAACAGGATTGGCATAGTACTTTCTCAAGATATCGTCAAAGATAAAACCGAGGGATTTATACCTCTCATCATCCTTGGAAGAGTTCACACAATAGACCCTTCCTTTAATAAAATGTTCTTTCTTTAAAGTTGCCACTTTTTCGGCAAGGACGTTCATCATGATATCCAGAACCAAGACCTTGGAATCCTTCACGCACTGCCTAAAGTCCTTATCAGGAGTTCTTTCGTCCACAATGCAAACAAAAGAGGCCCAATCCCTCTTTTGGGAAAGAACCCATACAAGAGAGGAAGATTTATAGCTTCCCACCACAAATGCCACATCTTTAGCCAAAGCGCAGGAAACAAAAAGAAGCAGAAGGACAAAGATGCTAAAACTTCTCCGGCACATAGACGATCCTTCCATCTTTCAACTTGTAGGCCGTTCCTATCCGCTCTCCCTCAATGCCCTGAACGCTACCTCCAGCACCCTTGTATATCTTTATCTGCCTGCCCCTTTTGACGATTATCTCCACCTTCCCCTTATTCTTTTTGAAGATTGTGATCTCGCTTTTCGGATTGAGGATATCCGTCAGTTTGAACGCAGTTAAGAGGGCAAGCATAAAACCGATCACCATCACCAGAGCCAAATCAAAGAGATTCGCCACCCCCAAAAGTGGGTCCTCATCCCTGAAGGCTCTTCTTCTCTTCATAAACCTCGCCATCTTTAAAAGCCCTCTCAGCCATATACTCCATAGTGAGCATATCTTCAGACACCCATCTCTGCTTCAATGTGGCAAGAACATACGCCACTACTGCAATGGCAAGCCCCACCACCGTTGTGGTGAAGGCCACTATCATACTTGAAATTAGCTTCTCCATCTGTCCTTTGGATAGCGCTGCAAGCCCTGTGCCCATGGGTATCAATGTTCCCATAAGGCCAAGGCTGGGACCAACTCTGACCAACACCCTGAGCCTGTCAAGCAAAGAGGAAATCTCCTCCTCAAACCTTCTCAAAAGCCTTTCTACCTCCACGTCGTCACAGCCACTTTCAAGAAGCACATCAAGCTCGTATTTGAACCTCTCAACCCACTTCTTCTCTCCCTTTCGTCTTGCCAAAAATTCCCCTAGCACAACCCCAGAAAGGTAAAGGGAGTAAAAAAAGAGGAGAACCAGCGCCACCAAAACGGGAAAGAAAAGAAGGGATGAGATCAAATAAAGCACCGACTGTAAAAAAGCCACAAGCTTAACCATAACTCCTTCTCCCCCTCAACACACCCAAAGCAACCACCGCAAAGACCGCAAGCAACAGCCCAAAAGCCCCTTCAGGCAAGCCATAACTCCAGTTCAAGGCCATTCTGTAAACTGACAGTGTTTCCCTGTAATACCGGGCACTTAACAACAGCACTATGTAATAGACAGAGGCCACAAACATAACCTCCCAAACATCTATCTTCAACAATCTACCAAGCACAAAAAAGAGCACAATGAGAGACGCAAAGACACCATAGGCTCCAACCACCACGAGGTAAAAAGGTACATCAAGCAAAGAAGAAGCGGCAAACACCGAAAAGAAGACGGTAAGCATACAGAAGGGACATGGCAGCAAAAGAAAGTAAGTTGAAATCCTTCTATTTTCAGCCTTCCATCCGATAACAGACCAAACAAGAAGCCCAATAGCCACTGCAAAATGAAGGTAGACCCCGTAGCCAGCAAGATTCAGAACACGAGAATCGTTGATGATTCCTTTAAAAAGAAAAGTGAACGAAAACAGCAGGGTGTAGCCTGAAAGCGTTAGGAAAAGCTCCTTTATAGATAACGCTGCAAGGACAAGGCCTATCCTTGCAGCGTAGGCGCTAAAAGCCACCACAAGGGCTATAAAGAGAAACTTCAACATCAAAACGTCACCTCAACCCCAAACTTCCAGGTCCTTCCGGGCATAGGGTAGTATCTCACAAAAGAGTATTCCTTATCAAAGATATTATCCACTCCTACAAATACTTTAGCGTGTTTACAGGGCCACCAGGTTATCTTGGCGTTAAAGACAGTAAAGCCCCCTTTGTCTACAGCCTTTTTATAATTGGGGCTTCTCCAGTTCCACTCCTGCACCTTTTGCTTCCCAACATAGAAGAAAGATACGGTTGCAAGAAGCTTTTTAGGAATTCCCGTATCCAAACCACCTGTAATGTTCCATTTGGATATGTAGGGAACCGTATCGGTACCAAGCTGCTTCGCGTAGTCGCTATCCTTTATCTCATATTCCACATACTTTACTCCATTCACATAGGGCTTCAGCATAAAGGGCCACTCAAAGTACTCGCCGAAATCGTAAGAGGCATGGAACTCCACACCCTCTATCACAGCACCATCAACGTTCTTATATGTAGTCCAACTACAGTCGCCGTTGACACACGTGGGATATCCACCTGCAATCCTATCGTCGTACTTGGTGTAGAAATACCCAACCCCAGCACTCAGTGAGCCTTTATCAACGTCAAGCCCCACCTCGTAGGTGATCGAGGTTTCAGGATCAAGATCAGGATTTCCCACAATATTACCAAAAGGACCCTGGTAATAACCCGACAGCTCATCGGCCGTGGGAGTTCTGAAAGCCGTACCAACAGCCCCTCTGAGTTTAAGCCAGTCCAGTACCCTGTACGATGCACCAATCCGCCACGTCACATGATCATAATCCTCATCCTGCACCTTCAAAACCATATTCTTAGTAGGTCTCAGCTCTTCACTCCAGTAGTCGTATCTGAGCCCAGCCAAAACATACAACCTTCCAAAAGTAAGCTCAGCCTGTGCATAACCGGCGTAGTTATCGTAAGCTGTGTTGGGTGAATAAGGAGAACCAGACGGATACTTTGCGTTCTTCACCCTGATGCCATCCCAATCTACTCCCAAAGTCAACCTCAAATAGTCAACAGGATCCAGAATCGTTCTAACTCTCACCCCCTGGGTATTTGTCAGTGTCTTTATTTGGAAATAGCCCCATTTTTTAGAGGGATCATGCCACTCGTTGGAGTCCTGGACATAGTAGTAGCTCAAATGCGTGCTTACAAGCTCACTCCAGCGGGCATCATAGGAAAGACTCATGTACTTCCTCCTCACATCCTTGTAATTATCATTATCTGGACTATAGGTAGGACCAGGACTTCCAACCCTCCAGAACTCAGTAAACTGTCCCACCAAACTTATCTCATGGCCTCTTTTGGGAGAAAAGCCCAAGCGAAAGGCCCCTTTCCAGTCGTGATAATCGGTATTGTCTATCTCCCTATCGGAATCTTCGTAATCATTTCTCTGCTGTCTCGATAGGGAAAAGGAAAAGTTGAATTTACCTACCTCCCCGTACCCACCTCCATACTGCCTGTTATAATCCCAGCTGCCATACTCAAACCCAGCAAAAAACTTGGGCTTCCCTTTGCCCCTTTTAGTTATAACGTTGATAACACCACCCATGGCAGCAGAACCGTAAAGCACAGAAGCCGGCCCTCTTATAATCTCAATCCTCTCTACATTCTCTAAAGGTATCTCCGCCAGATTCCCTGTGCCTGCACGGTGACCGTCCACAAGAACAAGAACCCTGCCCTTAATATCGGTTCCATGGGTATCAGTCCTAAATCCCCTGATTCCAACAGAGGTTAAAAGTCCCGGATACTTGTGAATATGACCGGGAAGCTTTTCTGCAAGAAGATCTCCTAAATTGTCGGCGTTGGACTGCTCAATCTCCTGACGGGTTATAACCTGCACGTTAACGGGAAGCTTTTCCACCGGCACTTCAGTGGCTGTGGCGGTTACCACCACCTCTTTCAGCCTTTCAACATCGCCTTCAGCATAACAAATCACCGAAACCAAAAGAGCCAGGAAACAGATAAACACCCTCTTCACCACACACCTCCTGCCTCGTTTTTGGCCAACAAAAAAGCCCCGACCCTCGCGAAGAGAGTCGGGGCTTGAGTTAACACACCTCACCCATCAGCCCACAGCCCCACTCCACGAGGGCCGCTTCCGATGCCAACACTCTGGCATCGGGTGAGCCTGCTCCCTGGGCCGGTCTCCTGGCTTCCGGATCATCCTACTCGCCCGCGCCTTCCCAGGGCATATGCCCCAGTGGCCTGTCATCCCGCATGAGCGGGACCAAGCGGGCTTTCGTCCCCGGTCACAGTTGCGGGCCAGCGCCGGATTTTCACCGGACTTCCCGACACCCAGGGACTAAGACCTACAAAAATTTTCAGATTCCTGCTCCAAAAGGGTTGCTATACAAAATTTCAGGTTTTTTCAAGACGAAAAACAAACGGAACCTCCACCCACCACTCAACCCTTCTATTTCCCTTAACCGCTGGGACAAAGCGCCACTGTTTTAAAGCCTCTATTGCACATCTATCAAGAATAGGATGCCCTGAAGATTTAACCACCACCACTTTTTTCACCCTGCCATAGGTGTCAACCAGTGCCCTGAGTACCACTTTCCCTTGATAGCCCCTCATCTTTGCAATGTAAGGGTACTCAGGCAGCACCCTCTTCTCCACCACCGGCGGAACTATCCCCCAACCTGCCGACGCTCCTTCATTCCTTGAGCCTTTGTCCTTTAACGCTAACCCATCGCCCTCGTCAGATTTAGGAATCTCATTCCCCGGTTTAGCCACTCTTTTAGGAGCAGGCACAGAAGGCTTTGTATCTCCCGCAGTCTTCTTTACTTTCCTTTTTGTACTTTTCAGCACCTCAATTTTCTTCTTTTCTTTCGTACTTCCTTTAACCCGTGCAGCGCTAACATGGGAATGAGTCCTCTTTATCTTTCCAAGAAAACGCTTCTTACCCTTAGAGCCTTTAGAAAGAACCTCTATACTGACGGAAACGGGGGTACTCCCAAGATGTTTAAGAATTAAAGCATCTGGTCTGCCATAAGGAAG
>JALWBK010000268.1 GCA_027037155.1 bacterium
TCCCTTGCTTTGGCAGCAGAAAGGGCCTTTTCCACTATGAGCTTGCCAACATCGGGGTATCTTTCAAGAAAGTCTGTAAGCTCCTCGGCAAAAAGGCTCTCCACAATGCCCTTGACTTCAGAGTTGCCAAGCTTGGTCTTGGTCTGACCCTCAAACTGAGGGTTGGGTACCTTTACGCTGATAACCGCAGTTAATCCCTCCCTCAGATCCTCACCAGTGAGCGTGCCTTTTAGTCCTTTCAGTAACCCGTTCTTTGTGGCAAACTGGTTTATGCATCGGGTGAAAGCACTTCTAAAGCCGCTTACATGTGTTCCGCCGTCAACGGTTCTGATGTTGTTGGCAAAGGAGTAGAGGGTTTCGGTGTAGCCGGTGTTATGCTGAAAGGCTATGTCAACGATGACCCCATTCTGTTTTTTGCTCATATAGAAGATCTGTGGGTAAAGCGGCGTCTTACCCTCATTCAAATACTCCACGAGGGATTTGATACCGCCCTCGTAGTAAAACTCCTCCTCCTTGTCGGTGCGCTCGTCCCTCAAAAGGATCCTGAGGCCCGGGTTTAAAAAGGCTAGTTCCCTCAACCTATTGGCAACGTAATCGTAGCTTATGGTTATATCAGGAAATATCTCTCTATCGGGCAAAAAGGAGACTTTGGTACCGGTTTTTGTGGTGTCCCCTATCACCTCAAGGGGAGTGACAGGAGTTCCTCGCTCATACCTCTGACGGTAGATCTTACCATCCCTTCTCACCTCAACTTCAAGCCATTCCGAAAGGGCGTTCACCACAGAGACACCCACGCCGTGAAGACCACCGGACACCTTATAGACCGAGCTGTCAAACTTACCGCCAGCGTGAAGAGTGGTCATCACAACCTCAACGGCAGGCTTGCCCACCTCTGGGTGGATGTCCACAGGTATTCCCCTCCCATCATCCACCACGGTAATGGAATTGTCTATGTGAATTATCACCTTGATGTTCTTGCAAAAACCTGCAACAGCCTCGTCAACGCTGTTATCAACCACTTCAAAGATGAGATGATGCACTCCCTTAAAGTCGGTGCTTCCTATGTACATGGCAGGCCGCTTTCTAACGGCCTGCATTCCGTCAAGGACCTTTATCTGCTTCGCCGTATAGTTATTGGTCTCCATACCCATCAATCCTCCAGCTTCAGGGGCATGATGATGTGAACATAATAAGGCACCTCGTCAGAGGATATCTTAACGGGCCACAAAGCCTCCCCAGTGTGTATCCTAACAACTTCGCTGTCAAAGGCAGACAGAGCCTCCATCAAATACTTAGCGTTGAGACCAAAGACGAAAGATGTACCTTTGGGCTCAGCTATTTCTATCTCCTGAGATGCGGTTCCTGCAAAGCCGGATTCTGGAGATACCATGGAGGAAACAACTATAACGGAATCGTCAGGTAGAAACTCTATTCTTATACCTTTCACTTTATCCTCAGAGAACAGAGACACTCTCTTCGCAGCCTGCATAAACTCCTTGGTAGAAATGACAAACTCTTTATCAAAGCTATCTGGCAGCACCCTCTTGTAGTTGGGGTACTTACCCTCAAGCACTCTGCTAAAAACCTCAACATTGCCTGCCTTCATGTAAAAGTGGTTTTCAGAAAAGCCCACTTCTATAGCATCCACCTCAACCTTCTTTTCTAATACCTTCCTGATTTCCTGCACTCCCTTTTTGGGAATTATCATTTCGAAATCCTCGGCATCTATACCTTCAAGACTTCTCTCTACCAAAGAGAGTCTATGTCCATCTGTAGAGACAAAGTGAAGTACATCTCCCTCTTTCTTGAAGAGCATTCCCATAAGTGGCATGGACACCGCATCGGTAGCAATGGAATAATAAACCTTGTCAAGGGCATCCAAGAAAACGTCTCTGCTCAAAAGGATTTTAGACTCTGGTACCTGGGGAAAGTCGGGAAACTCTTCCACATCCAAAGTTGGAAAAGCAGCCGAGATTCTCTCTACATTTATGGACAGGGAGCCTGCCTCGTTAAGTTCTATGTTTACCGGCATATCGGGAAGCTCTCTCACAAACTCAAAGAGTTTCTTGGCAGAAACTGCGATATTGAGGGTTTCGTGTACCTCTGCCCATATGTCAACGGATATGCACTCTTCAAGGTTGGTTGCCTTAAGTCTCAAAACATCATCGCCAATTGTTTGAAAGACTATGGAAGTGAGTATCGGATTTATAGCCTTCTTTTCTACAACGCCCTGTATCAAACTCAAGGCGCCGTGGAGAGAAGATCTATCGGTTAAACACTTGCCCATGGTTTTACCTCCACATCTGTTTGGCATTGATATTATTAACGCTTCTTTCTATATGCAAGGCCTTTAGTCTTAGTAGTAAAGGCTGTTGGTGTGTTGGAAAAGGTGTATATGTTCTGGTAAATTCGCACTTTCGGCTGTGGAGTGAGTTTTTGATTTCCTGTGGGATGGTGTGGGGCCGTTTAGATTTCAATCCTTCTCCTCAGGTCTTCCACGGTGTTTTGGATATTTGGATCAGTTTTCAACAGATTTTCTATCTTCTTTATGCCATGGTGAACCGACGAGTGATCCATTCCCCCAAAGAGCTCGCCTATCTCAGGCAGCGATAGAGATGTAACCTGCCTTATCAGGTACATGGCTATCTGTCGGGGTAGCACAATGTTTTTGGTGCGTTTTTTGGACTTCAAGTCGCTGGGCTTGAGGTTGAAGTGTTCGGCAACGATTTTTATGATGCTGTTGGGGGAAAGATCCTCTTCTTGATACGGGTACATGCTATCCAGTATCTGTCTTGCCGTTTCAAGATCTACCTTTCTGTGTAAAAGGGATGCCATGGCGCTGATTTTGACCAGACAGCCCTCAAGCTCCCTAACGTTAGTCCTAATTCTTTTGGCAATGAGGTAGGCTACCTCGTCTGGGAGATCAATACCTTCGTTTTCGGCCTTTTTCTTTAGTATAGCTATTCTTGTTTCAAGGTCCGGGGGCTTTATGTCTGCTATAAGGCCCCACTGGAACCTGCTCTTTAGTCTCTCCTCAATGTGGTCCATCTCTGCCGGGGGTCTATCGGAGGAGAGCACTATCTGCTTTCCTTCATTGTGAAGCTCGTTGAAGGTGTGGAAGAACTCTTCCTGGGTTCTGTCTTTGCCGGCAATGAACTGGATGTCGTCTATGAGCAGTATGTCGGTTCTGCGGTACTTCTTGCGAAAACTGCTCATCTTGTCGTTCTTGATGCTGTCTATAAGCTCGTTCATGAATTTTTCTGCAGAGGTGTAGGTAACGCTTAGATTTGGGTGCTCTTTTAGGACCTTGTGGGCGATGGCGTGGAGGAGGTGGGTTTTGCCAAGTCCCACACCGCCGTAGATGAACAGGGGGTTGTACACCTTACCCGGCTTTTCTGATACCGCCAGAGCAGAGGCGTGGGCAAACTGGTTGCTGGGTCCTACCACAAAGTTTTCAAAGGTGTACTTGGGGTTGAGGTTGGGCTTTGGGGGACTTTGGAGGTTGGTCTGTTGCTGAGGTTGGGCTTTTGCCTTTCCGTTTTTCTTGGCGATTTCGTACTCCAAGAGTACTTCGTTAAGTCCCAAAATGCCCTTTAGCTCTTCAACAATGGCGCTTTCAAAGTTTTCCGATATCCAGCTCTTGTAGAACCTGTTGGGAACTTTAAGGACTATTTTGTTACCCTCAATGCTGGATATGGAGGAGGGTTTGAGCCATGTCTCTATACTGCTGGACGGAATTCTCTCCTCCAATCTGGTGAGCACCATGTACCAGACTTCTCTAAGCTCCATTAGTTTCTCCGCTTTTTCCGTTTTCCACAGCCGTTAGCGAAAAAATCCACAATGGAAATTTATTGTTTTTCAATAACTTACAACCAAACCCGCGGAAAAGCTTTAAAAACTTTCCACAGAGTTTTCCACATCCTTTGACTGTGGAATTTAGGATATTCATCTTATAACAGATACCACTGGGGGTATCAATGCAAAGGTACGTTTTGTGTCTGGGCTCTAATCTGGGAAGCAGGCTGCATAATATTTTCAAAGCTCTCGCTTTTCTCACAAGATACATGAAGGTGTTGCGTGTATCTGGCGTTTATCTTACCGAGCCTGTGGGACCTCCTCAGGGCTGGTTTCTTAATGTTTCTGTTCTTGTGCTTTTTGATGGTAATCCACCAGAGCTGCTTGACCTGTGTAAGAAAGCAGAAGTAGCACTGGGCAGGGTTCAAAGGTACAGGTGGGGACCCAGAGAGATAGACGTGGACATTATTTGGTGGGAAGGGAGCGTTTACGAAAGCGATGTACTGGTTCTGCCTCATGTCAGGTGGCACGAGAGAAGGTTTGTGGTGAGGACGTTAAAAGACTTGGGGTTTGAGAGGGTCAACGGCTTTTGTCTTGAAGAGCTGGAGCGTACTTTGAGAGGGCAGGTGGTAATCCCCGTTGCTTCAGCCAAGGTATTTCTTGAATTCTTTCTTGACAGTCTCAAATAATTGCTCTGGTTTGAGCTTGCCGTTGAGTACCTTACAGTTTGGTAGACCCTTGGATAGCTCAAGGTACCCTCTTCTCACGCGCTTGTGGAAGTCCAGATCTTCACTCTCTATTCTGTCTTTTTTATTGAGTCTCTTTAGCGAGATGGCAGGGTCTATGTCTATGACGAAGATTATGTGAGGTGCTATGTTCTGGATGGCGACGGCGTTGAGGTCTTTCAGCTTTTCTATGTCCATTAGCTTTCTTCCATAGCCCTGGTAGGCTAAGGTGGAGAGAAAGCATCTGTCGGACACTACCCATTTCCCTGATGAGAGAGCTGACTTCAAAATCTTTTCTGTGTGCTCTGCCCTATCTGCAAGATAAAGAAAGAGTTCACAAAAGGGGCTTACGCTTTCGTTAAGAACTATTTCTCTCAGTTTTGCTCCAACTAGGGTGCCTCCGGGTTCTCGGGTTAGTATTGTGTCTATGCCCGATTCTTTAAGCCACCTATAGGTCATGTGGGCCAGCGTGGTTTTGCCGCAGCCCTCAATTCCTTCAAAGGCAATGTAGATTCCCTTCAAAGCACGATCTCCGTTCCTATGCCAGTGTCGGTGAATAGTTCAAGGATTATGCAGTGAGGTATGGTGCCGTTGACGATGTGCACCTTCTTAACACCCTTTTCTAAGGCATCTATGGCGGCGCGTATCTTTGGGATCATGCCGCCGGAAAGCTCGCCGCTTTCTATCATCTCCAGTGCCCTTTCCTTCGGCAGGGTTGGGATGAGCTTGCCGTGGGAGTCAAGCACGCCATCAACGTCGGTCATGAAGACGAGTCGCTCTGCCAGGGCGGCGCTGGCGATTTTGGAAGCCACCCAGTCGGCGTTGATGTTGTAGGGCGTTCCGTTTTCATCAACTCCTATGGGAGCTATGATGGGAATGAACCTCTCTCTTGCCAGTATGTTGAGTATGGTGGGATCCACCTTTACCACCTCTCCCACATGTCCTAAATCAATGATTTCCGGAGCCTGTGCCTGCGGGGCGCTGTTTTCTAAATAGAGCTTCTTTGCCAAGAAGAGCAGGCCATCCTTTCCCGTAAGTCCCACCGCCGATCCGCCGTGCTTGTTGATCAGGGCCACTATTTCTTTGTTCACCTTGCCTCCAAGAACCATCTCCACTATGTCCATGGTTTCCCTGTCGGTAACCCTCATGCCCTGTATGAACCTTGACTCTTTGCCCATCTTTTTCATGGTTTCTCCTATCTGTGGCCCTCCGCCGTGCACCACGATGGGATTTATCCCTATGTACTTCATGAGAACGATATCTTTTGCGAAGCTTTCCTTTAAGTGTTCGTCCACCATGGCGTGTCCGCCGTACTTTATCACGATGGTCTTGCCAAAGAACTTCCTTATGTAGGGAAGCGCTTCAAGAAGTATACTCGCCTTTTCTACCAGTTCCTGTAGCTTCCCGTCCATACCCTCTCTCCTTTCTCCCAAGCGCTTATTACATCGGGAATGATAGCCATGATGTCTCCCGCTACAAGAGGAGCCTCTCCCACCTCTTTAGATGCGATGTCTCCGCAGAGCCCGTGGATGAACACTCCTCCTGCGGCGGCCATCTCCGGCTCAACGCCCATGGCAAGAAGCCCTCCGATAATGCCTGTGAGCACATCTCCTGAGCCTCCTGTGGCCATTCCCGGATTTCCCGTGGGATTTATGTATGCCCTTCCCTCGGGCGTTGCGGTTATGGTGCCCGCTCCCTTCAGCACGATGATCACGCCTAACTTTTTCGCCCACTCAAGGGCAGTCTCAAGCCTTTCTTCATTTACCCTCTTGGTTTCTATGCCTGTGAGTCTTGAGAACTCTCCCGGATGG
>JALWBK010000269.1 GCA_027037155.1 bacterium
AGATAACACTTTGGGGAGGGCAGCTATGGATATAAAAACCAAAAAGGGTCTTTTTAACGAAGAGGCACTTGAAGAGGTAGCAAAGGAGAAAGAGCGCTGGGAAAAGGGTCCCCTTGCCAAAGAAATGGCAAAGCATCCTGAGAGAAAGGAAAAGTTCCTTTCCCTATCCGATTTAGAGATAAAGAGGGTCTATACACCTGAGGACATCAAAGATTTCGACTACATGAGGGATCTGGGCTTTCCCGGGGAGTATCCCTTCACCCGCGGTGTCCACACCACCATGTACAGAGGTAGAATATGGACCATAAGACAGTTCGCCGGATTCGGTACACCCGAACAGACCAACGAAAGGTACAAGTATCTTCTATCCATAGGACAGACGGGACTCTCCATAGCCTTTGACTTCCCCACCCTCTACGGGAGAGACTCTGACGATCCAATGGCGAGGGGCGAGGTTGGGAAGTGCGGTGTTGCAGTGGACACCCTAAAAGACTTTGAAATCATCTTTGACGGCATCCCTATGGATAAGATCAGCACCTCTATGACTATCAATCCCCCTGCCATTGTACTTCTTGCCATGTACATCGCCTGTGCCGAAAAGCAGGGTGTTCCCCAGGAAAAGCTTATGGGAACCGTTCAAAACGATATGCTCAAGGAGTTCATCGCTCAGAAGACCTGGATATATCCTCCTGAGCCATCCTTGAGGCTCGTCAGAGACATAGTGGTTTACTGCACCCATCATGTTCCCAAGTGGAACACCATCTCCATCTCCGGCTACCACATAAGGGAGGCAGGTGCCACAGCGGTCCAGGAGCTGGCGTTCACCCTTGCTGACGGCATAGAGTACGTGAGGATGGGCATAAACGCTGGACTCGATGTTGATCAGTTCGCACCGAGATACTCCTTCTTCTTTGACAGCCACATGGACTTCTTTGAGGAGATCGCCAAGTTCCGTGCAGCCCGCCGCATGTGGGCCAAGATCATGAAAGAGTGGTTTGGCGCCAAAAACCCAAGAAGCTGGTGGATGAGATTCCACACTCAGACCGCCGGATGCTCCCTTACAGCTCAGCAGCCCCTCAACAACATCGTAAGAACCACCATTGAAGCCTTGGCAGCAGTGCTTGGCGGAACCCAGTCCCTCCACACCAACTCCATGGACGAAACCTGGGCCCTTCCAACAGAAGAGGCTGTTACGGTGGCCACAAGAACCCAGCAGATCATCGCCTACGAGTCTGGAGTAACCAACACCATAGATCCTCTGGCGGGTTCCTACTTTGTAGAAGCGCTTACCAACGAGATAGAAGAGAAGGCCTGGGAGTACATAAACAAGATTGAAGAGATGGGAGGCATGTTGGAAGCCATCAAGAAAGGATATCCTCAGAGGGAAATCACAGAGTCCGCCTTCAGGTTCCAGCAGGCCGTTGAAAACAAGGAGAAGATCATAGTGGGTGTCAACGAGTTTGTTATGGGCGAGGAGCATGACCTGCCCATAGAGATCCTCAAGATAGACCCCGAAGTGGAAAGAGTACAGATAGAAAGGCTCAACGAGGTTAGGCGCAAGAGAGACAACGCCAAGGTTAAAAGGCTGTTAGACGACCTCAGAGACGCCTGCAAGGACGAAAAAGAGAACGTTATGCCCATCATCATTGACTTGGTAAGAGAGTACGCATCCATTGGAGAGATATGTAACGCCATGAAGGACGTCTTTGGCGAGTATAAAGATCCCGCATTCTTCTAAAGGAGGTAAAGATGTCGGAGAGAAAGGTCAAAATACTCATAGCCAAGCCAGGGCTTGATGGACACGACCGCGGTGCCAAGGTGGTGGCAAGGGCCCTTAG
>JALWBK010000270.1 GCA_027037155.1 bacterium
CGTCTCCAAAATCTGTCCCACATTCATACGGGAAGGAACGCCCAAGGGGTTCAGCACCATGTCCACCGGCGTTCCATCCTCAAGGAAGGGCATATCCTCTATGGGCAGCACCTTGGAAACCACGCCTTTGTTACCGTGTCTACCCGCCATCTTATCGCCCACCTGGAGCTTACGCTTGGTGGCTACATAAACCTTCACCCTCTTAAGGACTCCTGCAGGCAACTCATCGGGCCTGTAAAGGGAATCAATCATCTCGTCTCTCAAAAGTCTTAGTTTCTCTATCTCCTCGTTGGTTTTGTTGATGATCTCCTGGAACTTCTCCTTCTCTTCCTTGGTAAGCTTGACCTTAAGGTTACGCACATAATAGCCGGGAAGCTTCTTTATAATCTCCTCTGTGAGAACCTCTCCCTCTTTGAGGAGCTGCTCACCTGTTTTTGGATCAATAACATCATGCTGAACAGCCTTGCCCACAAGTATCGGTGTGAGCCTCTCCGCCTCAACCTCCCAGAGCACATCCATCTGGTCCTTGAAGTCCTTCTCTATCCTCTCACGCTCCTCCTCTATCTGCTGCTCCCTGGCAGGATCGGGATCCGCCGATTTCCTCGCAAAGACCTCAACACCTATAACGAAGCCCTCCACTCCGGGAGGAACTCTCAACGAGCTATCCTTCACTTCTCTCGCCTTCTCACCAAAGATCACCCTGATCAGCTTCTCCTCAGGGGTAAGGTAGGTCTCTCCCTTGGGTGTGACCTTACCAACCAGTATATCACCGGGCTTAACCTTGGTTCCGATCCTGACGATGCCAAACTCATCAAGGTTCTTAAGCATCTCAGAGCTCACGTTGGGGATATCCCTGGTTATCTCCTCAGGACCAAGCTTGGTGTCTCTGGCCTCTACCTCAAACTCCTCTATATGGATGGAGGTGTACACATCCTCCCTAACAAGCCGCTCAGAGACCAAAATGGCATCCTCAAAGTTGTAGCCCCTCCACGGCATAAAGGCCACCAAAACATTACGCCCCAAAGAGAGCTCTCCCATGTCTGTAGCAGGACCATCGGCTATCACCTGACCAGCCTCGACCCTTTGTCCCTTCTCCACTATAGGCCTGTTGTTGAAGCAGGTGTTCTGATTGGACCTGTCAAACTTCCTCAAGTGGTATACATCTATGCCACCACCCTCCTCCTCATCCACGGCGATGATGATGCGGGTGGCATCCACACTCTTTACCACACCAGAGCGCTTGGCAATAACCAGAATTCCAGAGTCCTCTGCAACCTTTCTCTCCATACCCGTTCCAACCAACGGAGCCTCGGTTTTGATGAGGGGAACGGCCTGACGCTGCATGTTACAACCCATTAGCGCACGGTTGGCGTCGTCATGCTCCAAGAATGGAATAAGCGACGCCGAAACGCTTACAAGCTGCTTGGGCGAGACATCTATAAAATCAACCTCATCGGGAGAAACGGTTACGTACTCACCACCCCTTCTGGCCTGAATCCTGTCACTGGTGAAGTAACCGTTCTCATCTATAGGGGCGTTTGCCTGGGCTATGGTGTATCTTTCCTCATCAAAGGCATCCAGATAGACAATCTCATCAGTCACTCTTCCGTCAACCACCTTTCTGTAAGGGGTCTCAATGAATCCATACTTATTGACCCTGGCAAAGACCGACAGAGAGGTAATCAAACCGATGTTCTGACCTTCTGGCGTTTCTATGGGACATATCCTGCCGTAGTGAGACGGATGAACGTCCCTCACCTCAAAGCCGGCTCTCTCCCTGGTAAGACCACCGGGGCCAAGGGCAGAAAGCCTCCTTTTATGTGTAACCTCAGAAAGC
>JALWBK010000271.1:0-3039 GCA_027037155.1 bacterium
ACGGAATACCTGAACTGAGGGAAGCCATAGCGGATTATTACTACAGTCGATATAAGGTAAACATCTCACCTGAAAGAATCTTCGTAACCCCGGGAAGTTCCCCTGCCCTAATGGCAGCTATAAAGATGTTAGCTGACGAGTTCGGAGAGAAAGTGGCCTATACGGATCCGGGATACCCATGCTACAAAAACATGGCAAGGTTTTTGGGACTAAAAGAGGTTCCCATCCCCATCTACGAGGAGGATGGATTCAAACTCAAGCCTGAGCAGATAAAAGATGCTGATGTTCTTGTCATCAACTCACCGGCAAATCCCACAGGCACTGTGCTAACCAGAAAGGAGCTTGAAGGCATAGTGGAAAGAGCACAAGCCCTCAAGATAGGTATAATCTCTGACGAGATATACCACGGAATAGAGTACGACGTTAAAAGCCCCAGTATATTAGAAATTACAGACAATTGTGTGGTTATAAATGGCTTCTCCAAATTCTTCACCGCCACAGGATGGCGCCTTGGATGGATTGTAGTGCCACAGGACAAGGTGAGACTCTTTCAGTGTATTGCCCAGAATCTATTCATCTGTGCCCCTACCCCACTTCAGCACGCAGCTGTCCACTGCTTCAGTGAAGAAGCCCTCTCTACCTACACCGAATACGTGAAAATCTACAAAAAGCGAAGAGACTACCTTATTGAAGCCTTAAAAGAACTTGGTTTTGGCGTTTCTTACTCTCCCCAGGGAGCCTTTTACCTCTTCGTAAAGGTGGACGCTTTCACCCAAGACAGCTTCTCCTTTGCGCTGGAGGCTCTGGACAAGGCCAAGGTAGCCATCACCCCTGGCAAGGACTTCGGAAACAACAAGACTCATCTTTACGTAAGGTTCTCCTACGCAACCTCTTTAGAGAGCATAAAACTTGCCATGGAAAGGCTGAGAGAATGGCTGTCCCACTATTAACCATAGGTTTTCTGGCGCTCATCTCCAGCATGATTCTCTTTCTTGCCTCTTCCACAGAAAAGAAGTTTTACCAGATACTGAGCCAGATCTACGGTATGTGGCACGAAGAGAGAAGAAGGCTTGAAATCGGAACCGAAGAGTACCGCAGGCGTATGGAGTCGGTAGAAAAGCTTCTTCCAGATACAAAGACGCTCAGAAGACTGACCAACACAGCGCTGATAGCCATCGTATGCGGCATAGGCATCTATTCTTACGCCCTCATATCCATCTACAAAAACTGGCTGTCTGCCCAGTACATGCTCTACCCCCTCATTTTCAGTGCCTTTCTCTTTATCTTTGGGGGATTCTCATCCTACTACGCCAATAAAAAGATCACAAACTCCATGCAACGCATATCAAGGCTTTTGAAGGGCCTTAAAGAAGAATGAAGCTGATCTTAACCCATGACGGAGCCGACTTTGACGCCTTAGCCTCCATGGTAGCAGCTAAAAAGCTGTATCCCGATGCCCTTATGGTCCTTCCGAACTCCATGGAGAAGAAGGTGAAGGACTATATCAAAGAAGCGGAAATGGAAGCTGAGTTCGTTACCCCTTCCAAGATAAATGCGGAGCACGTGGACACCTTGATTCTTGTGGACTTCAAAAGATTAGACAGAAATACATTCGTTAGCAAGATACTGGAAACCAAAAAGCCCACCATACATATCTACGACCACCATCCAGCCCATAAAAAGGACATTGAAGGCGACCTTGAGGTGATTAAGGAAACCGGGGCCTGCACCACCATAATTGTTGATATACTGCTCAAAAAGCAGATCTCCATAACTCCACAGGAAGCCACGCTTTTCCTATTGGGCATACACGAAGATACAGGTTCCTTCACCTTTACCTCTACCACTCCTGAAGACATGAGGATAGCAGCAGAACTGGTCTCTCTCGGTGCAGACCTAAACATAGTGGCTGATCATCTGAAAAGAGAGCTTACAGCAGAGCAGGTAAACGTCCTAAACGAGATGCTGAAGAACCTTGAAAGGATAAGGATTGCGGGTGTGGAAATAGGAATAACCACCATTGAAAGGGACAGATACGTAGGAGACTTGGCCGTCCTAACACACAAACTCAGAGACATAGAGGGTCTAAACGTTTTGTTCGTTTTGGCACTCATGGACAACAAAGTTACTATCATAGGAAGAAGCAGGACAGAAGCTTTGCACATCGGAAACATACTGAGCGACTTTAACGGAGGAGGACACCAAACTGCAGGAAGTGCATCTATCAGAAACGTAACGCTAAATCAGATAAAGAACGAACTCTTGAGTAAAATAAAGGAACACCTTGAAAAGACCCGCACCGCCAGTTCTGTAATGACGAAACCTGCCATTACCATCTCTCCCGACGCCACTTTGAAAGAGGCGGAAAAGGTCCTTGTGAGATACAACATAAACGCACTACCAGTTGTTAAAGATGGGAAAGTGTTAGGCATAATAACGCGCCAGATAGTTGAGCGTGCCCTTTACCACCACCTTGAGTTAGATAAGGTTGAAGACTACATGAACACCAAAATACAGACTGTAACTGAAGATACTCCCATCACAAAAATTGAGAAAATCATGCTTTCCCATCAGCAAAGACTCGTACCTGTGGTTGATGACAAGGGTAACATCGTTGGTGTCGTTACCAGAGGAGAACTCTTGAAAGCCTTGTACCAAGACATGCTAAGAACATCTCCTGAGGCACAGGAACACCTCTTTCAGAAGAACCTGAAAGCCCTAATGAGAGACCGTATCCCCAGAAACCTCATGGCCATCATAGAAAAAGCAAAGGAAGTGGGAGAAAGACTAAATTACAATGTTTACATAGTGGGTGGCTTTGTAAGGGATCTTTTACTAAGGGTTGACAACTTTGATCTTGACTTTGTGGTGGAGGGAAACGGTCCCCACTTTGCCCTTGAACTTGCCAGAGAACTCAACGGTAGAGCCAACATACACAAAAAATTTGAAACCGCAGTGGTGATACTGCCTGACAATACAAGGGTGGATGTGACAACGGCACGGTTTGAATACTACAAAGAGCCAGCAGCTCTGCCTGAA
>JALWBK010000271.1:3049-6300 GCA_027037155.1 bacterium
GGATCTCTATCGCAGGGATTTCACCATAAACGCCATGGCCATAAAAATCACGGGAAAGGATGCGTACACTCTTATAGACTACTACGGTGGTCTGAGAGACCTCAAAGAGAAGAGCATCAGGGTTATCCACAACCTGAGCTTTGTAGAGGATCCCACAAGGGCCTTCAGAGCCATACGCTTTGAGCAAAGATACGGGTTTAAGATAACACCAGAGACGGAAAAGCTCATAAGGCTTGCAGTTAGAAACAGGATCTTCGAGAGGCTTTCGGGCAAGAGAGTATTCAACGAGCTAAAGCACATGCTTGACGAAAAGAATGCTCTTCAGATGGTAAAGCGAATGGATAAACTCGGCCTATTACAGTTTATACACCCCGATTTAAAGATAACGCCCGACATAGAAGAGCTCTTCTCCAAAGCACTGGAGATCTTCAACTGGTACGAACTCCTCTTTAAGAGGAAGCAGCCAGAAACATGGATGACCAACATGATGATACTGCTTCACAAGCTTAAAGAGAATGAGGTTAAAGAGCTACTCCATTGGTTTGGCATGAGCAAAAAGGAAAAGGAGACCATAGTTACCGGGATCAAAGAGGTGGACAGAACGGTACACACCCTTTCAAGGCTGCAGGATCCTGTGGAAATCTTTCGGCTTCTCAGCGGATTTCCATTGGAAAGCGTCCTATTTTTTATGGCAAAGGCAAGGGAAGAAGATCAGCAGAAGATAGGAAGATACCTGATGGAATGGATGGACATAAAAACTGAGATCGGCGGGAAAGAACTTATTGAGCTGGGGTTAACACCTGGTCCCCTTTTCGGAAAGATCCTAAATAAGGTGCTTGAAGCCAAAATAAGGGGAGAAGTGAGAGACAGAGAGGACGAGCTTAAATTCGTAGAAAGCCTCCTTAAAAGCGGCCTCATCAGGCAATGAAGGTTGCGTTTTACACCATAGGCTGCAAACTGAACCAGTTTGAGACAGAAGTGCTGAAAGAGCTGTGTGAAAAGGAAGGTTGGGAAGTAGTCCCTTTCAGAGAAAAGGCGGACGTCTATGTAATCAACACATGCACCGTCACCCAGCAGGCTGATGCTAAGTCAAGGCAGAACATAAGGCGCGCTCTCAAAAACAACCCCAAAGCCATTGTAGTAGCTGTAGGATGCTATCCCCAAGTAGCATCAGAAGAGGTCAAAGCAACAGGTGCACACATAGTTTTGGGAACGCAGGACAAGTACAGAATCATAGAGGCTATAAAGGAATTTCTCAAACAGAAAGAGCCTATAACAAAGATTTCCCCTATAAAGAACGAGTTTATCTTCACTCCCATTGAGGACTTCACAGGATACTCAAGAGCCTTTGTGAAGGTTCAGGAAGGCTGCAACAGAAACTGCTCTTACTGCCTTGTGAAAAAGGCAAGAGGCCCTGTAAGAAGCGCCAAACCTGAGGACGTAATAGAAGAAGTCAAAAGGCTTGCGGAAAAAGGCTTTGAGGAAATAGTGCTTACCGGAACCCACCTTGGAGCATACGGGGAGGACAGGGACACCAATCTTTTGAAGTTACTGGAAAGATTGGTTGAGATTCCGGATGTGAAGAAAATCCGCCTTTCTTCCATAGAGCCCACAGAGCTTACCAAAGAACTCATTGAGCTCATAACCCAACATCCCAAAATCGCAAAGCACCTCCACATTCCTCTACAAAGCGGAAGCGACAGAATCTTAAAACTCATGAATAGGCCCTACACCAGCTCTTACTTTGAAGAACTCATCCACAAAATTGTGGACAAAAACCCCATAATCGGAATCGGAGTGGACGTCATTGTTGGCTTTCCCACAGAAACTGAAGAAGACTTCAATCTCACCTATCAACTATTGGAGAGACTTCCCATATACTACATGCACATATTCAGCTATTCCCCAAGAAGAGGCACTCCAGCCTACCACATGAAACCGCAAGTGAGACCGGACATAAAAAAGCAAAGGTGGGAGGCGCTGAATACTCTTAAAAGCGTGAAGAAAGCGCAGTTCGTGTCCAAATTTGTTGGTAAAACCCTTGAAGGCATCGTTGAGGGACGCCCCGCAGAGAAAGGCTATTGGAGCGGCCTCACAGAAAACTACATCCCTTTACTCATAGAGGGAAATTACCCTCACCTGACAGGTAAGGTAAAACAGTTCAAAATCTTAACTACCAAAAAAGACAAAGCCTTAGTTAAAATTAAAAATAACGACTAATTGATTCCTCAACTTCTTATTGCACACCACTTTTAATTACACTTTTGCCAAAAACTGAAGATTCTATACTACAACTGAAACGACATAAGGCTCAGACTCTTCTCTTTCTAAAGTATATACACCACTGTCTTAATCAGCTTAATCTTCTGGAGGAGGACCGTACTGATTCTCTTCAGGATCGCCTTCTTTCAGGTAAAGAATAATCAACCAGATTATACCAATTAGAGGAATGAGAGATACAAGTATCCACCAGCCACTTTTCCCAATATCATGGAGTCTTCTGACTCCCAAAGCTATAGATGGAACCAATACAAGAAGACCATATAAATTATATAACATTATCAGAGGACGAGCCACTGAGCTAAGTAGGAGCAATAGAACAGATATAGCTAAATTAAAACCAAAAAATGTCCAAAACTCCTTTTTACTCGCCCTACCACTGAACTTCGCGTACTTTTTAGTTAAAATGTCGAGGTAATACTTCCTGAAAGCTTCCATAGTCACCTCCTATTTTCTTTTATACGAGAAGCGGGGTCAAACCGTAAAACCCTATAGGGATTTAGCATCTTTTTCCAAAAAGTTCAAGCACTCCAAAGACTGTTTTAAATCAAGAGAAGGAGTTAATGCCGTTTCCAATAACACACACTCAGTTATAACTGAAAAGCCTTCTCAAGCGCTTGTCAATGCACTGAGATGGTCCCCAAATTTCGGATCAGGTATAAAATTATAGAATACATCATCAGATGGTCAGATCCTGGAAAAGAGAATTTCTACAAAATGCCTCCAAGGTATTTGAAACCAAAGAGAAGACACAGCGCCAAGGCCCAGGTAATTCCAGCTTTTTCTGCTTGCTTCAGGTACTCTCTATCGCCTTGTGGCTGATGTTGCAGCTTCTGGCTATGGTCCTGTTGGAAAGACCTGGTTCATAGGTAGCGTTTCATTAACTGTGTCTAGTACCAATAGGGGGTGATAGTGGTATGAAAGGCAAAGAAAGCATTGACAACAGAAAGGCCTTCCTCCTGTATTTGAGA
>JALWBK010000272.1 GCA_027037155.1 bacterium
ATATACAGCTAAGCGAAGAGGTCAGACTGCGCTATAGGTTCCTTGACCTGAGAAGGCCCTGTATGCAGCAAAAACTCATCCTCAGACACAAGGTGGCTCAGGCTGTAAGAAGGTACCTTGACAGCATTGGATTCCTTGAGCTTGAGACTCCTTTTTTGACCAAGTCAACGCCGGAGGGGGCTAGAGACTTCCTTGTTCCGAGCAGGCTCAATCCCGGTAAGTTTTACGCGCTGCCCCAGTCTCCACAGCTTTTCAAGCAGATATTTATGATTGCAGGATACGATCGCTACTTCCAGATCGTAAAGTGTTTCCGTGATGAGGACCTGAGGGCAGATAGGCAGCCGGAGTTTACCCAGATAGATTTGGAAATGGCCTTTGTGGACAGAGAAGATGTGATGGAGGTGACCGAGGGGATACTGAAGACCATATTTGCTACCGTTGGTATTGAGATAGAGACGCCCTTTCCCCGTATCTCCTATCGGGAGGCCATGGATCGCTACGGCTCTGACAAGCCAGACATTCGGTTCTCTTTAGAGATGGAGACTGTGAACGATGTGTTTGAAGACACCCAGTTTAAGGTCTTTAGGTCCGCCGTTGAATCGGGAAAGACTCTAAAAGCGTTAAGGGTGCCTGAAGGGCATAAACTTTCCAGAAAGGATTTAGACGATCTGGTCAATTTTGCTATAAGCTTGGGAGCCGGTGGACTCGTTTGGATGAGGGTACAGGATGGAGGAAAGCTGCAGTCCCCTGTGGCGAAGTTCCTCAGTGAGGGTGAGGTAAAGGTACTGCTTGACAGGATGAAGGCAGAGCCATCCGATGTGCTGTTAATCGTAGCTGAGGAATGGGAGAAGGCCTGTGAGATTTTAGGTAGTATAAGGTTGCATTTGGCTGAGAAGCTCTCTCTTGTAGATCATAATGTTTACAAGTTCCTCTGGGTTGTGGACTTTCCGCTTCTTGATTGGGATGAGGACGAGAAGCGGTACGTTGCGGTACACCATCCTTTCACGGCGCCTATGGATGAGGATATTCCTCTGCTGGAGCAGGACCCGCTGAAGGTTAGAGCTAAGGCGTATGATGTGGTTTTGAATGGTCAGGAGATAGGCGGAGGAAGCATAAGGATTCACCGGCAGGACCTTCAGGAGAAGATGTTCCAGCTTTTGGGTATAGAAAAGGAGGAGGCTGAAGCCAAGTTTGGATTCCTGCTTGAGGCACTAAGGTATGGGGCTCCACCACACGGTGGTCTTGCTTTGGGTTTTGATAGAATAATGGCGATCTTGACGGGTTCTGACTCTATTAGAGAAGTTATACCTTTCCCAAAAACCCAGAAGGCACAGTGCCTGATGACGGGTGCCCCTTCGGAGGTGTCCAAGAAGCAGCTTGATGAGCTTTTCCTGAGGGTGGTGATACCCAAGAAATGAAGAGGCTTCTTGTTGCCATAGTGCTTATTGCGGTGGCGGGATGTGCCACACAGGTTAAGAGGCCGAAACCTGTGGCTCCAAAGGCTATGAAGAGTTTTGACGATGCTTTGCAGGTGGCCAAGCAGTACGAAGTGCCTCAGTATCTTCCTGACTACTGGGAGGGTTTGAATCTTTTTACCAAGGAGGCCAAGCAGGAGTGCAGGGTGCATCGCGAGTTGTGCCAGAAACTTTTTCAAAAGGTGAGGAAGTCGGTACTTGAAGCCATTGAGCTAACCTATCTCGTTAAAGAAAGGCGCCAGTGATAGTTCGTATAGAGAAGCTCGTCTATAACGGTTACGGCTTGGGAAGGGGCGAGGATGGGTTAGTGGTCTTTGTGCCCTACACGGCTCCTGGCGATTTGGTCAGAGTCAGGATAACCGAAAGAAAGCGTGACTTTGCCTTTGCTGTTGTGGAGGAGCTGCTTCAGGAGTCTCCTCACAGGGTCTCACCTCAATGTCCACATTTCGGCCAGTGTGGATCGTGCCAGTGGCTGCATGTGGAGTATAAGGTGCAGCTTCAGGCCAAAGAAGAGATACTTAAAAGAGAGCTAAAGAGTCTTGCCCATGCGGTGGAACCTATAGAGTACGGTCCTTCACTGGGTTACAGAAGAAGAGCCCTTCTGTTTGTAGAGAACAAGCTCATTGGGTTTAGGGGCTTTAGAACCAACAGATTGGTACCCGTTGGCAACTGTCCTTTACTGACCGATGATATGAACCGTGCACTTCTGGTCCTTTATAGGTTTCAAACCATGTTGAAAAGGGCAAGGGAAGTGTGGATGGGAGAGGATAAGGACGCATCATGCTTGCTGATAGACGTTAGTGCCACTGCCAAAGTCAAAGATATACATGAAATCTTCCATCAGCTTAAGGAGACTTTGGAAACCGATGTGGGCCTCAGGATACGGTATGCTGGAAAGAGAAGCCGTTTGGGCAAAGATATTCTGAAGGAAAAGTTGTGCGGTGTGGAGGTTTGTTACACCTTCGGCTCCTTTTTCCAGACCAATAGGTTCATGGTTGAGTCCCTGGTAAGGAAGGTGTTGGAGCTTGTGCCGGAGGGAGGCAGGGTTCTTGAGCTGTTTGCAGGGTGTGGAACCTTCACCTTGCCCCTTTCTAAAAGAGCAAAAAGTGTTATTGCCGTTGAGGCCAACAAGGGAGCCTGCGATCTGTTGAGAGAGAGTGCAGAACGTCAGGGCATTAAGAACTTAAATGTTGTTAACGCCGATGCAGATAGGTTTACCGCTGAATTCTCCGATGCGGTGGATGTGATTCTTTTGGATCCACCAAGAACAGGTTGCACTCCTGAGCTGGTGAAGGCCATTTCAAAAGTCAACCCCGAGTATGTAATTTACGTCTCCTGCAATCCCACCACTTTGGCCCGTGATCTTAGGAGATTCAGCAATTACAGCCTCGTATCTGTGAAACCCTTGGACATGTTTCCCAATACCTTTCACTTGGAGAGTGTGGCTTTTCTGAAAAGGACAGGGTAAACTTTGAATCATGCTGAGAGGGCACTTGAGGCTATTATTGGCTTTTGCACTCCTATTGCTTTTCAGCAGAGGTCTTTTTGCCGATTCGCCTGTGGGGAAGATTATGGCTGTGGAGGGCAAGGTATATGTAAAGCTTTCTACTAAAAGCCGTTGGGTGCCAGCAAAGAGAGGAATGTCTGTTTATAGAACCACTGTAATAAGAACTTCTTCAGGTTCAAGAGCAGCTGTGGTCTTTAACGATGGAAGCAGAATTGTGCTTGGCGATTCGACGATCGTTTCTGTGGAGAGATTTCTTTTAAAGAAAAGAAGGCACATACGCTTTCGTCTGTTCAAGGGTAAACTCAGAAGCGTTATTTCCCCCTTCAAAGGCTTTTCTCGGGTGGAGGTGGAGACTCAAGGTGCCATTGCCGGCGTGAGAGGCACCGAGTTCATCATGTACCACAAGCCTCCTGTGAACTTCCTCTATACTGTTAGGGGTAAAGTGGAAGCCCTTGCACAGTACGATGATCGCAAGGTTATATCAAAGGGTGGTCAGTTGACGGAAAATACCCGTGGAAGAAGGTTCATAACTCCCGATAAGGCACCTAAGAGTTTGAAGTCTATCCTCAAACTGCTTTCAGGATACACCTCTACAAATGTCCCTGTGAGTTGGGCAGAGAGCGGTAAACTTCCACTAATTCTTGCGAGATGGAACATCAACTACGGTTATTACCTTATAGATAAAAAGCGCTACCTTGATGCAGTGGAGGTCTTTCAGATAGCTCATGATTTGACACAGGAGCCGGAGATTCGTGCTGAGAGTCTGGTTAATAAAGCGAGTGTGTATGAAAAGTTCCTGAGGGATCTTCCTAAGGCTGCCTACGAGTACAGGAGAGTCCTTTATTTCTATCCGGATACAAAGTTTGCAGAGACAGCTTTGTACAGATTGGGTATGCTATATTATGAGTCTAAAAACTTTGCAGAGGCCAAAAGAATCTTAGAAAGATACTTGATTCTTTATCCCAAGGGCAGATACTCTGAAAGTGTAAGATCCGTTGTCAATAAACTGAGATGAAAAGACTCCCTTTATTACTCACCCTCTTCTTGGCTGTTGTGTTGCTACTTTTCTATATCTTAGATTTCAAGCCCCTCGTACTTTTGGAGCTAAAAACCGTGGATGTCAGGTTTAGAATAAGAGGCAGCGTTAAGCCACCCTCTCAGATTGTTTTAGTGACTGTTGACGAGAAAAGCCTGGATGAGGAGGGACGGTGGCCTTGGTCCAGAAAGAAGATAGCGCGTCTTATCAGTCTGCTTTCTGAAAGCAAGGTAATTGCAGTAGATCTGGGATTTTTTGAGCCCACTAAAGATGATAGGCTTCTTGCCCTATCCATAAAGAGAGCCCCTGTGGTTTTGGGGTACTTCTTTCACATGAAGAGGCTCCCTATTAGCCCAAGGGACCAGTTAGATACTAAGGTATTGGCCAAGGCACAGTACAGTATTGTACAGCTTGATACGGACCCCGAGAGAACCCCTCTCATAAAGGCCTTTTATCCCGAGCTAGGTGTGAAGCCTTTGACCGAAAGTGCCCATAAACTGGGCTATTTCAATATATTTAGGGACCTTGATGGTGTTGTGAGAACCTACCCTATAGCCATTTTCTGGAGAGGAACTGTCTTTGCTCCTCTGGCAGTGCAAACCTTTGCAGTAGCCAAGGACGATGAGAGCTTTATAATGGTGAATGAAGCTGGTGTTGAGGATGTGGGAGTAGCAGATCTTTCCTTTCCGGTAACTTATGACGGCCGGCTCTTTATAAACTACTATGGCCCGCCCAAAAGTTTCCCTTATGTTTCTGCCTCTGATGTTCTGAAGGGAAGGGTGAAAAGCAGTTTCTTTAAAGGCAAAATCGTTATCCTCGGTGCCACTGCCATGGGTCTTTTTGACAACCATGTGGCTCCCTTTAGTCGTGTGTATCCTGGTCCTGAGATACACGCCACCGTTGTTGGTAACTTTCTGGAAAGAAGGTTTCTGAAGCCGCTGCCATGGTCAGTATTTATAACTACAGCACTTGTTGCCATCTTCTGTTTGATGAACTACGTGCTTGTCTGGTCTCTTTCGGCGGCAGTTGCAGCCTTATTTGATGTGTCTGTCCTTTTTCTTTATGCCCTTTTTACTGTGTTGCTGTTTAAGAGGGGGTTTCTTGCGAATTTCACCTACCCTACTCTCTCTGTAGTTTTGGCTTATCTTGTCAATTTTGTTCTCAAACATACGGAGGAGGTCAAGCGTAAAAAGAGTATCAAACAAGCCTTTTCCCACTACCTTCATCCTGAGCTCGTAGAGGAGATAGAAAAGGAACCGGAAAAGTTGAAGCTGGGTGGCGAAAAGCGCCTTGTTACAGTTCTCTTTTCCGATATTCGCAGTTTCACCACCATTTCGGAAGGTATGGATCCTGAGGTGTTGGTTGAACTTCTCAACGACTTCTTCAGTGCCATGACAGAGATAGTTATTCACAACCAGGGATATGTTGATAAGTTCATAGGCGACTGTGTTATGGCAGTGTTCAACGCACCAGTGATAGTGGAAGGTCATCCACTCCTTGCTGTTAGGGCTGCTATCTCTATGGTGAAGAAAGCCCAACAGCTCTCCGAGAAATGGGAGGAAAAAAGTGGTCACCCGCTGGTTATTGGAGTTGGGATCAACACCGGATACGCACTGGTGGGCAACATAGGTTCAAAAGAGAGGCTTAACTACACGGTGTTGGGTGATACCGTCAACCTTGCATCAAGGCTTGAAGGCCAGTGTAAGACCTATTCGGTTCGCATCGTCGCTTCTGAGTTTACAATAGGTTCTCTTCCAGAAAACGCAGATGTGCAGTTTCGTAAGCTGGATTTCATAAGGGTGAAGGGAAAGCATGAGCCCGTGGTCATTTATGAGGTCTTTACCGAGAGAGTTGATCCCAAAATCGTTGAGCTTTACGAGGAGGGCTTGCTCTTGTATAAAGATAGAAGATGGAAAGAAGCAATGGATGTCTTTGAGAAGATACTGGAAAAAAGGCCGCAGGATGGGCCATCTTTGGTTATGTTTAAAAGATGCAGTGATTACTTGAAAAATCCTCCTCCTGAGGATTGGGACGGGGTGTATGTATCAACCACCAAGTAACAGCAGGTTTGTGGAATTCTTTGCCGCTATAGCCCGTTCACTGAACATTAGAGATCCTCAAAGAACCATTGTCCACCTGGCAGACGTTACAAAACAGATGGTGAATGCAGACCGCTGCAGCATATTCCTCTACGATCCCGAAAGAGATGAGCTCTTTACCTACTACGCCCATGGAGTGGATAGGATAGTTATACC
>JALWBK010000273.1 GCA_027037155.1 bacterium
TGAGGGCTTTCAACTTCGGCATGAGTGATGATTGGAGGGGAGCTTAAAAAGGGATTTGGTGCAAATCTAAAACTCCACGAACTCTTCGCTCATGCCGTCCTTGGTGATGACAACCACCTGCACCTTCCTGTCGCCCGTGTAAACGTCGCGCTTTCCGGCAGTCCTGACTGCCCTTACGGCGAGCTCCTTGGCTTCCTCCACGCTCATGTCCTTCTTAAAACCCTCCTCGAGAACGGCTATGGCGAAGGGGCTTCCCGAACCTGTGGCCGTGTAGTCGTCGAAGACGAGGCCTCCGAGCGGATCGAGGTTTGCCAGAGTCGGCTCGTCGACGTAGCCGCCTATGATGATCTGGACCATGTAGGGGAACCACTTGTTCTCGTTGAGTATGTTGCTCAGGAGGTTCGCCATGGCCCTCGTGTTCATCTCCCTGTTCCAGGTGAAGCGGTAGTAGCGTGCCTCCGCCTCGAGCATCCGAGCCAAGGCCTGGACGTCCCCAACGCTTCCAGCGGTTGTTATCGCTATCCTGTCGGTGATGGGAACGATCTTCTTGATGTTGAGGGTCTCAACCATGTGGTCGAGCGATGCTTGAGTATCGGCCGCGAGAACAACGCCGTCCTTAACCTTTATCCCGACCGTTGTGGTTCCGGTCTTCTTGGTTTCCATTTTCTCACCCCCAATGTGATAGCGTTCTTCCGTTTTAAACCTTGCTAAGTCCCGCTACGAGCAGTCTTCTGCCCTCAACTTCAACTATCTCGGCCTTTACCCCGTAGACATCCTCCAGAATTTCCGGTTCGAGGCTCTCAGGCTTCCCCTCCCAGACCTTCCGTCCCCCCTTGAGGATGAGGAGCCTGTCCGCGTAGCTCAGTGCCAGGTTGAGGTCGTGGAGAACAGCGACGATTATCTTCTCCTCCTTCAGTTCGTTGAGCAACTCCATCACGAGGAGGGCGTGGTTTATGTCGAGATGACTTGTGGGCTCGTCGAGGAGTATCGCCTCGCTGCCCTGGGCAAGGGCCCTCGCTATCAGGGCCAGCTGGTATTCCCCGCCGGAGAGAAACGTTACCGGCTCCCTGCGCCTCTCCCACAATCCAACCCTCTTCAGAGCGCCCTCCACGTCGCCCTTTGTCGCGTAGGCACCCATCTCCACGAACTCCTCGATGGTGAACGCGAACTCGGGGAACGAGCTCTGGGGCACGTAGGTTATCAGCTTGGCCCTCTCCCCTGGCTTCATCCTCGTGAGTTCCCTACCGTTGAGGCTGACCGTTCCCTCACCCTCGAGTATGCCGACTGTGCACTTAAGGAGGGTGCTCTTTCCGGCTCCGTTGGGCCCTATTATGGCAAGCAGCTCCCCCCTCTCCGCTGAGAACTCTACGTTATCGAGCGCCTTTCTCCTTCCGTAGGAGAAGGAGAGCTTCACCCTGAGGCTCATGCCGTCAGCTCCCCCCTCTTGTGCTTTAGGAGGAGGTACATGAAGAGCGGTGCCCCCATCATGGCCGTTATGATGCCCACTGGAAGCTCGGTGGGGCTTGCAACGGTCCTCGCGAGTAAATCCGCTATCACGAGGAGGAAACCCCCGAAGAGTGCCGTTGCAGGGGTCAGCTCCCTGTGGTTGGGGCCGAGGATGAGGCGCATTATATGGGGGCTGACAAGGCCGATGAATCCTATTATCCCGGCCGTCGCGACGGCGAAGGCCGTTAGGAAAGCGATAACGCCGATGACCAGCTTCCGGTAAAGGTGAAGGTCGAGTCCGAGGGCTATACTCTCCTCACCGAGAAGGAGGAGGTTGAGCTCGCGCCACTTGAGGAGGAGGAAGATAAGTCCGAGG
>JALWBK010000274.1 GCA_027037155.1 bacterium
ATGTGATGTTCTCGCGAAATGGGGAGAAGTCTGAGGCCACCAAGTGGGATGCCGATTTGGTGCAAGCTGTGTTCCCTCTGCTGCTTCTTGCGGTGTTTTCCTTGGTGGTTAACATCCCGGTGATAAAAAAGTCCCTGGCTAATGTGCTTGGTTCCAAAGAGGTGATAACGGTTATAGCCAACAAGAAAACTGACCTGAATATTTTTGCCAATGTGTGGTTTTGGATATTAGTGACCTGTGTAGTTTCTATTCCTGTTCTGAGGCCCACCTCTCAGCAGCTTAAGAACACCTTCAAGATATGGCTTCAGCGCTCCTGGGGTCCTTTTATAGCCTACTCCCTGTTCTTTGCCGTTGCCTTTGTTATGGCCTGGTCTGCCATGGAGGTGGTGAACGGAAAACTGGTGCCTTCTGCCTGGTTCAAGACCCATAACATGGATCTCATTATAGGCGTTACGCTGGCAAAGGCCTTTGGTAAGTTCTACGCCTTCTTGGCTCCCTTCCTTGGACTCTTTGGTGCCTTTGTTGGTGGTAGCGAGACGGCTTCCAACGTGCTCTTTGCCAAGATACAGTTTGAGGCTACCAAGATGACCTTAGGCCCGGCTGCGTTTATGTGGATATACGCCGCTCACGCTGTAGGTGGTGGTATAGCCAGCGCTATAACGCCTTCCAAGATTACCAATGCTGCTGCCACCATAGGTGTGAAGGGAGAGGAGGAGGCGAAGCTTCTGAAGGTGGTTCTGCTTCCCGTTCTCTTTATGTGTGTGATAGTGGGAGTTATGGTGCTGTTCTTGGCTGGCTAAAGGGTCTTAGCTTTGGTTTTCGCTATCGGTGCCTTTGTTGATCTTTTTGAGGACCTCGCGGGGCTTGCTTCCCTGCGCAGGTCCTACTATTCCCTCTTTCTCCATCATCTCTATCAGGCGGGCGGCCCTGTTGTAACCTATTTTGAAGTGCCTCTGTAGCAGTGAGGCAGAGGCGTATCCCAAGCTGCATACAAACTCCACCGCCTCATCGTAGAGTTCATCGTAGTCTTCCCGTCCATTGTATGAGGAATTGGTATCATCTACTCCGTTGACCGTGGGCTTTGAGAAGATGTCTTCTCTGTAGACAGGCTGTGCTTGCCTCTTCCAGTACTCGGCAATGGCTTCTATCTCCTTGTCTCCGATAAATGCCCCGTGCAGTCTTATGAGTTCCGATTTGCCCGGTGGCATAAAGAGCATATCACCGTTTCCTAAGAGCTTTTCCGCTCCCATGGTGTCCAGTATGGTTCTAGAGTCTACCTTGGAGCTTACCTTGAAGGCTATACGGGAGGGGAAGTTTGCCTTTATGAGTCCTGTGATAACATCCACCGATGGCCTTTGGGTGGCAACTACTAAGTGTATTCCTGCGGCCCTTGCCTTCTGGGCGAGCCTTGCTATCTGGATTTCCACATCCTTTCCTGCCACCATCATAAGGTCTGCCAACTCGTCTATGAATATCACGATGTAAGGGAGCTTCTCTTCTGCGTTTAAGTTGTATCTTTCTATGTTCCTCACCCCTGAGGAGGTGAGCAGCTTGTACCTTCTCTCCATTTCGCTAACGGCCCAGTTTAGGGCGGTGGATGCCTTCTTGGGATCGGTTATCACAGGAGTTATAAGGTGTGGAATCCCGTTGTACACGGAGAACTCCAGCATCTTGGGATCTACAAGAATGAGTTTCACCATATCAGGTGTTGCCTTGTAGAGGAGGCTGCATATCATGGTGTTGAGCCCAACGCTCTTTCCAGAGCCTGTGGCTCCTGCAACCAGTAGATGTGGCATCTTCCTGAGGTCACTTA
>JALWBK010000275.1 GCA_027037155.1 bacterium
ATGAATGTGCCTGTGGGAAGGCTTTTTAGCCTCGTTTCTGAGCGCGTTAGGGCTGTCTTTGACTATAAGCCCGGTTATAACTTGGAAGAGCCCATACCTGTGCTTGATTACAAGACCGAGGAGTTAGAGGAGTTTGAGATTCCTTATTTAGAGTCAAGGGAGTAGGCTCTCCACTTTGGAGGGTCTCTCCTTTCCCTCCCTATTTCTCGCCTTTTTGGTTGCTTTTTCTTGAGATGGGTATATAGTTGCCCAAATACTCAGTTTAAGGAGACTTATGTAATGGAAGATGTGATGTCTATGTTGGACAAGAATGTCAAAGACGCACTGGATAGGATGGGATATGTGAAACTCACCCCGGTGCAGCGTGAGGTTATTCCCTTGGTACTTGAAGGTAGTGATGTGGTGGCTGTGGCAGATACGGGAACGGGAAAGACCGCAGCCTTTGGTATTCCCATGGTGCAAATGCTCTCAAAAAGGGGCATCGGTGCCCTGGTGCTTGTACCTACCAGAGAGTTAGCAGCGCAGGTAGCCGATGAGATTTATAGAATAGGTCGGTTTAAGAGGATAAAGTCTGTGGCAATGTACGGGGGAAGGCCTGTTTTCAGGGATTTGCGTTTATTGGAGAAGAATTCTGTTAATGTCGTGGTGGGCACTCCTGGCAGGATTGCCGATCTTGTAGAAAGAGGCGCTCTTCGTTTGGAGGGTCTCAGGTTTTTGGTTCTGGATGAGGTAGACAGGATGTTGGATATGGGCTTTGAGGAGGATCTGAATTATATCGTTGAGGGTACCCCATTAGATAGACAGACCCTGTTTTTCTCTGCCACCCTGCCTCCTGGGATAAGAAGTGTTATGGAGAGGTTTTTGAAAGAGGATTACAAACTGGTACAGGTGAAGAGCAGGTTCTTCAAGCCCAAGATTGAGCATAGGCTTGTTGGAACCAGTGGAGATAGGTTCGCTACTTTGCTTGAGGTACTACGGCGCTTTAAGAACGGTGGAAGGGCTGTGATTTTTGTAAACAGAAAGATAGAGGCACAGAAGCTTTTTGAACAGATGACACAGTTGGGATTTGCTGATGTTAAGTGCCTGCACGGTGACATGTCTCAGAGAAGGCGTGAGATGGTGATGAGGGACTTTCGCACCGGTAGGGTCAAGGTTTTGGTAGCCACCGATGTGGCGGCACGGGGTATAGACGTGAAAGGGATTGAGCTGGTGGTGAACTACAGGCTGCCGGATGACCCTGATATGTACGTTCACAGAGCAGGAAGAACGGCAAGAGCCGGTTCTTCGGGACTTGCAGTGAGCCTTGTGTCAAGAAGTGACATCCCTGCACTTAAAAGAATTGACCTGCTGAGGCCTGTACGAATTGAACGACTTTAGATAAAAGAAAGGGGGCGAGAAAGCCCCCTAAGTTTTAACCCATTCTGAAGTCTCTGTAGGTGATTTCCAAAAGCTCCTTTTCGTCAATGTAGTTGCCCACGTTTCCAACCAGTTTTGGCCCTGGCTTTAAGGTCTTCTTGCCAGGCTCCCAGTTGGCAGGACAGGCCTCGTCGGGATGCTCTGTAACATACTTAAGGGCCAGGAACTTTCTCATTATCTCTGCGGTGCTCTTTCCAACAGGCGGTATTGAGGATTCAAGGTAGACGATGTTTCCTTCGGGATTTATGATGTAAAGCGCCCTCATGGCAAGGCCAGCATCTTCCATGTAAGCCTGGTACTCTCTGCATACCTTGCCCGTTGGATCTGAGGCGAGGATAAACTTCACATTCTTCATCAGAGGTTCGTTTTTGACGAAAGCCTCGTGCACAAACTTGGTATCTGTGGAGATGGCAAGTACATCCGCCCCCTCTTCCTTGATCTTGTCGTATACGGCAGCGACCGCTGCCAATTCTGTGGGTCAGACGAAGGTGAAGTCTGCGGGATAGAATATGAGGAACAGGAACTTACCCTTGTAATCGCTGAGCTTTACGGTGGTAAAGTCATCCTTTACCGGATCGTAAGCCTCAAGTTCAAAGTCCGGTGCTTTTTGTCCAATCAACAACATCTTGCCCCTCCTTAAGCTTAATTTATTTCACAAATAAACTTATTACACTTAATCCGTTTTGTCAATGAATGGGTGTGCAAAGATTTGACACCTCTTTGAGGTGCTAATAAAATTTAGCTTGACAGATGGAGTTAGATTTATTTAACTTTACGTGAGGAGAGGAGGATGAGGCCTCTGGCGATGTGTGGTGAGGGTGAAAGGGTTGTGGTGAAGGGAATTGCTGGTGGAAGGGGAGTGAGGGGAAGACTTGAAGGCTTGGGTGTGGTGCCTGGGGCCGTAGTGGAGGTTTTAAAGAGCGGGCCGGGGCCGTTGGTTATTAAGGTTGATAACAGCAGGATAGCTCTCGGTTTTGGTGAGGCCATGAAGGTTTATGTGGAGGAGATGAGATGAAACTGTCGGAGCTTCAGGTAGGCCAAGAGGCTGTGGTGGTGAGGGTGAGGGGAGACGCTTTTTTGAAGAGGAGACTTTGCGATATGGGGATAATAAAGGGGGAGAAGGTAAAGGTGGAGCATGTGGCTCCCTTGGGAGACCCTATAGAGGTGGTTGTTAAGAATACCCGTCTCTCTCTGAGAAGGAGTGAGGCGGATCAGATAGAGGTGGAGGTAGGGGGTGAGTGATAGGGAAATAGTTATAGCCTTTGTTGGTAATCCCAATGTTGGAAAGACAGCGCTGATAAACGCCATTTCCGGGGCTGAGCTAAAGGTAGGCAACTGGCCGGGGGTTACGGTTGAGAAGAAGGAGGCGATCTTTACGTACAAAGGGAGGCGCTTTCGTCTTGTTGATCTTCCCGGCATCTATAGCCTGTCTCCCTATACCCTTGAGGAGAAGATTTCCCAGGAGTTTCTCCTTGATGGCAGGCCCGATGTGGTGGTTAATGTACTTGATTCCACCAATCTTGAGAGGAATCTCTATCTCACCACCCAGCTTGCGGATTTGGGCTTGCCTGCTGTTTTGGTGCTCAATATGTGGGATGAGTTTCAGGCCAAGGGCTATTCCCTTGATTTAAGGATGTTTGAAGGGGTTATGGGAGTTCCCTGTGTTCCCACTGCAGCTACCAAGGGGATGGGCGTTTCGCAGATTCTGGATGCTGTACTTGATGCCTTGCAGGAGAGGCGTGTGCTGCGGGTGGTGAGGTTTGATGAGGTGGTGGAGGAAGAGCTTGAGAGGATAGAGGAGATGCTGAGGGATATAGAGTGTCCCTATCCTCTGAGGTGGAGCTCCGTGAAGCTATTGGAGAAAGATCACTTCTTCATAGAGAAGCTTCAGGAGAAGATAGAGTACGAGCTACCTCCCTGGATTGATGAGAGTAGGAGGAAGATAGAGAGGTACTACAACGAAGATGTTGACACGGTTCTTGCCGTTCAGAGACACGGCTATATCAACGGATTGCTTAAAGAGGTTTTGAAGAAGCCAGTTCAAAGAAGGATAGAGCTGACCTCTGTGGTTGATAACATCCTTTTAAACAGGGTGGTTGGTCTGCCTATCTTTCTGCTTTTGGTGTACCTTATGTTTAAAGTCACCTTTGATGGAAGTGCTCCTTTCGTGGACTGGCTTGACGGTTTCTTCAACGGTTTTGTGGCCAAGTGGCTTGGGTATCTTTTCTTTAAGCTGGGATTACCCGGGTGGGTTAATTCCCTGGTTATAGGAGGTGTTCTGCAGGGAGTGGGGCTCGTTCTCTCCTTTGTTCCTTTGATGCTGCTTCTTTATATCTTCATGTCCTTTTTGGAAGAGAGCGGGTACATGGCGCGTGCCGCCTTTCTCATGGACAGAATTATGCATGCGGTGGGATTGCATGGTAAGTCCTTTATTCCTCTGGTTATAGGCTTTGGATGCAACGTACCTGCCATCCTTGCCACCAGGGCCCTTGAGAACGAAAGGGACAGGAAGCTCACGGCGCTTCTCATTCCTTTTATGTCGTGTGGGGCAAGATTGCCTATTTACGCGCTTTTTGCCGGTGTCTTTTTTACCAAACACAGGGCAGAGGTGGTTTTCAGTATGTACCTTTTGGGGATGCTCATATCCCTCATCGTGGGCTTTATCCTGAGAAGAACGGTCTTTTCCGGTGAGGCGCCTCCTTTCATAATGGAACTGCCTCCCTATAGAATACCAACTTTTAAGATGCTGTGGCGTTCTACATGGTTGAGGACAAAGGCTTTTATAAAGAAAGCGGGTACCGTTATTGTTGCTGCTATGGTTATCCTCTGGGTGTTTCTAAATGTTCCCTTTGGCGCACCTCCAGAGAAGACGATACTGGGCAGAGTCTCTTCTGCCATTTCGGTTCTTTTCGTGCCTGCAGGCTTCGGTCGCGACTGGAGGCCTGTGGCTGCTCTAATTCCCGGAACGGCTGCTAAAGAGATAATCGTTGGAGCCCTTGGCCAACTGTACGGCGTTGCTGGGAAGGATGAGGAGAATTACAGCCATCCGGGCTCTTTCGTGAAGGATCTGAAGGAGCAGGCTGAGGGGTTTGTGGGTGCCTTTAAGGAGGCTTTCAGGTTGATCTTTGCTTCCTTAGGTAGCCAGGCACTTTCGGTGGAGGAAGAGGAGTCCTCGGTAGCTTCGGCCATTAAGAAGTCCTTTACCCCACTTTCTGCCTTTAGCTATATGGTTTTTTGTCTCTTGTGGATGCCCTGTGTTGCCACCCTGGGTATGTTTTATAAGGAGTTCGGCTGGTCTATGGTGGGACTTTCCGTTTTGCTAACCACTTCAGTGCCCTGGCTGGTTTCCACCGTTATCTATACCGTTGGGAGACTACTGGGTTACTCTTAAAGTACAGGTCTTCCGGTCTGCTTCCACTTGTGATCCAAGTAGTACATTATGGGCACCACCATTCTGGAAAAGAGTGTGGATGCCACCTCTCCCGCCATGAGGGATATGGCAAGTCCGTTGAATATAGGATCAAGCAATATCACCGAAGAGCCAACCACCACTGACATGGCCGTTAATAGCATAGGCCTAAATCTAACGGCTCCTGCGTCTATAACTGCTTCCTCAAGGGGCATTCCCTCGGCCAGCCTCAGCTCTATGAAGTCGGCAAGTATAATGGAGTTTCTCACCACAATTCCAGCTCCGGCGATGAATCCTATCATTGATGTGGCTGTGAAGAAGGCGCCGGCGAGTGCGTGAGCGGGAATGATACCTATTAGGGATAGGGGGATGGGTACCATTATGGTTATGGGAACGGAGTAGGATCTGAACCATCCCACCACTAACATATATATGAGAACCAGCACGGCTGCAAAGGCGAGTCCTAAGTCTCTGAAGACCTCGTAAGTGATCTGCCATTCACCGTCCCATTTCATTCCGTATCTCAGCATGTTGTCAGGAGGTTGCTTGGTGTAGTAAACCTCTATTTTGCCACCGTCTGGGGCTTTGAGCTTGTCAAGTTCTTTGTTTATCTTAAGCATAGCGTACACTGGGCTTTCCTCTTTCCCTGCGACGTCGCCGATGACGTAAACCACAGGCTTCAGATTCTTGTGGTATATGGGATGTTCAATGGTGGTCTTTTCTATCCTTGCTATCTCTGCCAAGGAGATCAGCTTGCCTGTGCCGCTTCTCACCTTTATGCTCTCAAGTTCAAGTCTGCCAGACCTTCTGGGTTCAGGATATCTGAGGACTACATATACGTCCTCTCTCTCCTCAGGGATATGAACCAGGCCTATCCTTTCGCCGGAGAGGGCTGCTTTGAGTACTTCAAAGACTTTGGATGGGGAGACACCCATGCTCAGTGCTTTGTCCCTTTCCACCGTTATCTTGTACTGGGGCTGAGGATCAGTCATATACCAGTCGGTGTCCACCACACCGGGGGTATGATCAAAGATGCCTAAAATCTCTCTTGCAAGCTCTATCTGCTTTTCATAGTCAGGGCCGTAAACTTCTGCAACAAGGGTGTCTAACACCGGAGGTCCTGGCGGTACCTCCACCACCTTTGCCCGGGCACCGTACTTGGCCGCTATCTTCTGTATGCCGGGCCTCAGCTTCTTGGCTATGTCGTGACTTTGTAGCTTCCTCATGTGTTTGGGGAGAAGATTGACCTGTATGTCGGCAATATTAGCTCCTTTTCTTAGGTAGTAGTGTCTTACGAGACCGTTGAAGTTGAAGGGAGCCGCTGTGCCTATATAAAGCTGGTAGTCGGTCACCTCAGGCTGCTTTGAGAGGTACTGCCCTATATCCTCGGCCACCTTGGCTG
>JALWBK010000276.1 GCA_027037155.1 bacterium
GTCTTATACACTGCAGATGGTGAATGGAACCGTGTATCTCGTATATCTTATCTTCCGGATAGCCTGCCTTCTGAAACTGACCATCAACATTGGAAGTGACTACGAAAAACTCCGCCTCTTTCTCTTCAATCCATCGGCGCATTATGTAAAAGCCCTCATGGGGCTCCGTCTCTCTGTACAGCTTCAACCTGTGCCCGTAAAAACCCCATCCAAAGGCAGGATCCCTCTCAAAGTGATAGGGATTCGCCATCTCTACAAAGTTCAAACCCAGCCTTTCGTACAGGGGATACGCCTTCCAGAAGCCCTTTTCGCCTCTAAAGTCGGGAAGGCCAGAATCCACCCCTATCCCGGCACCTGCCGTTATAACAATCACTTCTGCACGGCTAATGGCCTCAGCGGCCTCTTTAATAGCCCTTTCTACATGAAGTTCCTTACCAATCTTGCCGCTCTCCCCACCGGGAATTTGTTGGCAAGTGACAAAGCCTCGTTGTAGTCCATGTTCTCAAACTCAAAGACCATTACGTAGGGAGCAACAGCCTTAGTCAAAAGAACTGCCACATACCCAGCACGCTCTTTAAAGTTGTAAACTATCTTAGCCTTAAACCCCTTTACCGATGCGTTTTTAAGCATCCCCTCATCGTTACGGTACTCTATGGTGCTCATAAAAACGTTGCTGAAAGTCATAGCCACAGGACCTACCACAACTCTCGCGGTGAAAGACTTATCTCCCTTGCTGTAATGTCTCTCAGCAAAGACCACCTTACCCATAGGCATGATGGTTTCCTGTCCCGTTGGACTTTCAGCTTCCCAGCCAGGAATGTCCACAAAAACAGCGTAAAAATCGGTAAAAGTTACCGCATGTGCCACAGAAAACACCAATGGTAGAACCAAAATAAGAGCAAGCTTTCTCATGACTATTCTCCCTTCTATTTTTGACCCACAGGTGGGCCTATTTTGACAAGACCTTCCTCAGTGATCTCAAGAAACCGTAGCTTTGTGTCGTGGCCACATAGACGACACCCATCTATCCTGAAGAGCCTAACAAGCTCACCTATAGGCTTACCGTAAAGGTTCGCCTGCCTCTGGGTGGTAATCAGCTCTTTGGAAACCACTATAGTCCCGTCCACGATATGCGCCACCGCATACCCGCCAGCAGCCTCCGCCGAAAGCTCTTCGTGCCCGCTTCTCTTCTGGGATATAAGCAAGCCTGTCTGGTACCATTTCTTCAAAAAGTTAAAGATGCTTCTCACCACAGACCTTGCCAACATCTCCTTGGCTTCGTAAAGACCCGTGACTGAGTCAACCACTACGGATTTGGTTTTGAAGGTCTTGATTGCGTGAGCGAGGGTGGCAAACAGTGTAGGAAGATCGTCTCTCAACACAGAGTGAGAGGCGGCATCTATGATAACCACATTCTCATCCACCTTGGATTCATCTACCCCCATCGCCTTTGCCCTATACTTCAAAGAAGAAGCAACAAAGGGCCCTGGACTCTCCACGGTCACGTATATTACAGGGTATCCCAAAGACGCCTGCTTAACGGCAAACTGCTCTGCCATCAAGGTCTTTCCGGTATCTGCCACACCGGTGATATTGATAACAGACCTTAAAGGAATGCCTCCTAAGGGCTTCTTCTTTGGCTTTCCCCTTTTGGCCCACTCCACCACAAAAAAGAGCTCATCCAGACCCTCGACACCTGTGGGAACGCCAACGAGCTCAGGCGCCTTCTCAGACAGCTCTCCTATTCTGCTTATACTTTCTTCAAGGGGCTTTATCTCTCTGCCTTTAATCTCTGTCATGCCTTATGTACC
>JALWBK010000277.1 GCA_027037155.1 bacterium
TATGTAGCCTATGGAGCCTGTGTACACGCCTCTTGGGCTCTTTTCGTACCTTTTGATGAGCTCCATGGCTTTAATCTTAGGTGCACCGGTTACGGAGCCTGAGGGAAACGTGGCTTTGATTATTTCTGCGAAAGACACGTTGTCTTTTAGCTTTCCAGTGATGATGGAGGTCATTTGGAATAGGGTTTTGTACTTTTCCACGTTGAACATGCTCACAGAGTGATACCTTGGTTCGCATATTCGGTAGAGATCGTTTCTCAAAAGATCCACTATCATCAGGTTTTCAGCGCGGTTCTTTTCATCTCTTCTTAAGGATTCGGCCCTTTTCACATCCTCTTCATACCATCTTCCCCGTGATATGGTGCCTTTCATAGGGCGTGTGGTGATCAGTTCTCTGCGTCTTTCTAAAAAGAGTTCAGGTGATAGACTGATGATGGTGAAGGAATCGTCCTGTATGAAGGCTGAGTATGCCACAGGTTGATTGTTTCTCAGCTCCAAATAGATATTCGCAGGTGAGCCTGAGTAGTTGAAAAGGAGCTTGAAGGTGAAGTTAAGCTGATAGATGTCTCCCTTCTCTATGTGCTCTTTCACTTTGCTGATTTTCTGTGTGTACTCCTCTTTAGAGAGTTCGTACTTGATATTTTCAATGCTGTAGGATGCATCGTTTCCGTGTTGAAGCTTAAGGTACGGAGATATGTGGGCTTTTCTAAACCCGACAAAATAGGCAATTGGTAGGTTAGGGGGATCAAATAGATTGAAGAGCTCTTTTTCCAACAGATACCCGAACTCATAGCTCATAAAGCCCACTATCCACAGCCCTTTGGAGGCGTGTTTTTCAATTAGGTTCAGGAACTCTGTGGGATTGTCGGATGCTGTGAAGATAAAGCGTTCCACGGGTTCTTCAAAGGTGAAGGAAAGCGTATTGGTGCTTTGTGGTGGCCACAGCGTTTCCAGTATGGCGATCATGGTGCGTTTTGGCTCTTGTTGTTGAGGGAGCCAGGCTTGAACTGCTTTTCCTCACCTTTCAAAAGCCTGTTTATGTTCTCTTTGTGTCTGTACACGATAAAGGCGGAAATTAGCAGTGTTATTAGGGCATTTTTTGCATTCCCGGTTAGGGCAAACATCCACAGTGGCATGGAGAGGGCCGAGAGTATGGACGATAGAGAGACTATCCTTGATAATCCAAAGGTGAGGGCAAATACCATGAGTGCCAATAGAAAAGCCTTGGGGTTTATGGCGAGAAATACTCCGGCTCCAGTGGCTACCCCTTTGCCGCCGTTGAACCTGAGAAAAGGGGAGTAACAGTGTCCCAATATGGCCGCCAAACCACACCAGATGAGAAAGGAGGAATCTGGAAAGAGATGACGCGCCACCAGTACGGGCACCATGCCTTTCAGGATGTCCAAAAGTAGGGTTAGGAGACCTGCCTTTGCCCCTGCAGCCCTTGCGACGTTGGTGGCTCCTATGTTTCCTGAACCCACAGTTCTCGGATCTGGTGCTTTAAACAGGCGAGCTACCAGTATCCCGAAGGGTATGGATCCTGATAAGAAGCTTAGAAGCAGAAAGAATATCTTCACGTGCTCCCTCCTACCAGGTATCTGTGCGCCTCTTCAGGGGCGAGTGCCATCGCAGTTATGCTTCCTTCTGGTGTTAAGACCCTGCCCCTGGGTAGCTTACCGTATCTCAGTAGTATCCCTGCTACAATCTCCATCTTATCTTTGCAGTTGCCGAAGCATACGGCGCTAACGCTTCTGCTGTCAAGAATCCACGCATCTTTCGCCCGCGCAACTCTTCCTTC
>JALWBK010000278.1 GCA_027037155.1 bacterium
ACTCTCAGAGAAGCCAGAGGTACGTGGACGAGAGTGCCTTTGATTATGTGGTCCCGCCTTCAGTGAAGGCCAAACCTGAGGCGAAGAGGCTTTTTGAGGAGTTTGTGGAGCACTCAAGGGAGGTTTACAAAAGGCTTGTGGAGATGGGGGTTGATAGGGAGGATGCCAGATTTCTCCTTCCTCAGGCGGTGGAGACCAAGATAATAGTGACCATGAACGCAAGGGAGCTCATGCACTTTTTCACCTTGAGATGCTGCAACAGGGCGCAGTGGGAGATCAGGGAGGTGGCAAAGAAGATGCTCTCTGAGGTTAAGAGGGTGGCGCCTGTTTTGTTTGAGGATGCAGGCCCTGCGTGCTTAAGAGGTCCGTGTTCAGAGGGTGAGTACTCCTGTGGAAAGGCAGAGGAAGTTAAGAGGGAGTTTGCCGTACTATGATTCCCGTTGAGAAGTTGAGGGGGATAGAGGAGAGATTTGAGGAGATAGAGAAGAAGTTAGCGGATCCTGAGGTCTATTCTGATTACGAGACCTATAGAAAGCTTGCCAAAGAGAAGGCGGAGCTTGAGCCAATAGTGGTAAAGTACAGAGAGCTTAAAGAGGTGCTTGAGAGGATCGCTGAGTCTAAGGAGATCATTGATGAGGAGTCTGACGAGGAGCTGGTGGAGCTTGCCAAAGAGGAGTTGAAGGAGCTTGAGGAGAAGAGGGAACAGTTGGAGAAGGAGCTTAAGATACTTCTACTTCCCAAGGATCCCAATGATGAGAAGAACATATTTTTGGAGATAAGGGCTGCGGCTGGTGGCGAGGAGGCAGCCCTCTTTGCCGCGGATCTTTTCAGGATGTATGCAAGGTATGCGGAGAGAAAGGGTTGGAAAATACAGCTGCTTGATGCCAACGTAACGGGTAGGGGTGGCTTTAAAGAGGTGGTGGCATTGATAGAGGGGAAAGGGGCCTACTCTCGCCTGAAGTACGAAAGTGGCGTGCACAGGGTGCAGAGGATTCCGGAGACTGAATCGGGGGGAAGGATCCATACCTCCACCGCTACCGTGGCGGTCTTGCCTGAGGTGGACGAGGAAGAGGTTGAGATCCGGCCTGAGGACATAAGGATAGACGTCTTCAGGTCCTCAGGTGCAGGTGGTCAGCATGTTAACGTGACCGATTCTGCCGTTAGGATAACCCATATACCTACGGGAATTGTGGTGCAGTGTCAGGATGAGCGTTCTCAGCACCAGAACAGAGAAAAGGCTATGAGGATGCTCAGGGCTAAACTGAAGGAGATGATGGAGAGGCAAAGACAACAGGAAATATCTGAGGAGCGCAGGAAGCAGGTAGGAACCGGTGAGAGGAGTGAGAAGATCAGAACCTACAACTTCCCACAGAATAGAGTTACAGATCACCGTATAGGATTGACGCTGTACCGTTTAGGGGATATCCTGGACGGCGATTTGGATGAGATAATAGACGCTTTGATAGCCCATGATCAGGCTGAAAAACTGAAGCGTATGGAGTAGGAGGGTAGCGTGGTAAAGGCTGATCTCGTGGAAAGGGTGGCTGAGGCAACAGGACTTCCCAAGGTGAAGTGTAAAGAGATTGTGGAGGGGATTCTTGACGAGATCTTCAACGCCTTGGTGAACGGCGAGAAGGTCTCCATAAGGCGTTTTGGGACCTTTGAGGTGGTGCGATCCAACAGGACCAAGGGCAGGAACTTGCAGACGGGAGAGGAGATAACCATTGAGCCTAAAATGGTGGTGAGATTTAGGCCCAGTAGGCAGATGCGAAAGGTGGTTGAGTAAGGGAACACTTCTTTTAGTAGCGCTCTTTTCTTTTGTATCTTTTTGGTTTTGGCATCTACGGGTACAACACCTCGAAAGCATTAGAGCAGATACCGAGGGCTTTGTGGTCTTGAAGGGGAGGGTGGTCAGCGATGCCCTTCCCTGTTCAAGGTTTGTAGATGTTGAGGTTTCAGACTATCGGGTAAGGCTCTTTTTCAAAGGCAAGATTCCAAAGATCTCCTACGGCGATATCGTTCGGGTGTCTGGTGTAGCCTTCGTACCTTACCACTACAAGAACCCGGGAAGCTTTGATGTTGTGCGGTACATGAACTCCAAGAACATTGCCTTTTTCCTAAAGGTGAGGCGGTGGCGTGTACTTGAAAGAGGTGAGGGCCTTAGAGTGTGGCTTCACTATTTGAGGGTGCGGCTTTATGCCTTCTCCCAGACTTTTAAAGAACCGCTCAGAAGTTTTATTCCTGCTATCATTCTCGGAATAAAGGAACCTATGGCAGAGTACAGCCCCGCCTTTTACCGTTTAGGGTTGGGGCATATCCTGGCCATTAGCGGTTTGCATTTGGGAATCTTTATAGCCGTTTTCTATCGCATTTTCTTGTGGATTCTGAGGGGGCTTAATCTGGTAGTGCAGTTTCCTTTCCTTTTGCTACCCAGACGTATGGCTTACCTTATAGTGCTTTTGCTCATGCCGATGGTGTTGGTTATTACTGGCAATCAGATATCCGTTCAAAGAGCTGCTTTTATGTATTTGATTTACGTGATTGTGGCGGTGTTTTTAGAAAGAAGCGCCTATCTTCTCAATGTGCTTTTGGTTGCCCTTTCGTTTTTTGCGCTGATAAGACCTGAAGAGATAACTTCTGCGGGCTTTCAGTATACCTTTCTGGCTGTTTTGGTTCTGGGCATTTTGGAGAAAAGATTTCCAGATATGAGTGGTTTTAAGAAGGCCACCGTTGCCTCTTTGGTTCTGCCTTTAGCTCTTTTCCCTGTTGGAGCCTACCACTTCCACTGTTTGTATCCGTTGGGCTCTCTCTTTAACGCACTTTTGCTTCCTGTGTTTTCTGCTGTTATTGCTTGTATCATTTTGCTTTTCCCGTTGGCTTTTCTCTTGAAGGGGCCTTTTGTGGGGCTGTTGCATCTTTTAAACGCCGTGGTGGCTCCATTGTTTAAAATGGTTCTACTCTTTTCGGAGCTACCAAAGGCCACCATTCCCGCTACTAGGTTTTGTTTCTGGATGACGGCGTGTTTCAGTGTGCTGCTCATTTACCTGCTTGTGAGAAAGAGGGTACTGCTTGTTTTGACAATGGCGCTTTTTCTAATCTCCCTGTGGGTTTTCTGGCAAACAGAGAGGAACAGGGTGGTCTTCTTTGACATGGGAAAGGCTGGGGAGGCCACCCTTGTGGTAAAGGACGGTAAAGCTTTTTTGGTGAATGCAGGTGGAAGGGGAAGGGAGGCGGGTAAAGCCCTTTATGATGCCCTTTTGTGGGAGGGAGTTACCCACTTGGATAAAGTCATCTGCACCACAAAAAGGAAAGCCTCCATCTCTTTGGTGCGCTTTATATCCAGGAAAATGAACGCCCTTGAGCTTGACGGATGCGACACCCTGTGGGAGGGAAATTGTCGCAAGGTGCTTGTTGCAGGTGTGAGCTTTGTCTGCTTTAAAAGTCAGTGCGATGGCGGTATATGCAAGGTGGCGGGAGGTCCTGTGTTTGTGGGTAAAAGAGAGCTATATCCCTATAGAACAGGGGCTTTGAAGTTCTATCTGGAAGATTGATGGAGGGGTGTGATGAAGAGGGTTTTGAGTGGTATGAGGCCAACTGGAAAGCTACATCTTGGCAACTACCTTGGTGCACTTAAAAACTGGGTAAAGCTGCAGAGGGACTACGAGTGTTTTTACTTTGTGGCTGACTGGCACGCCCTGACCACCGAGTACGAGAATCCAAAGGCTATTAAAGAGTACACCCTGGAGGTTGCCATAGATTGGCTTGCGGCGGGTATAGATCCTGAAAAGAGCACGGTTTTTGTTCAGTCCTGGGTGAAGGAGCACGCCGAGTTGCATCTGCTCTTTTCTATGTTCGTTCCGGTCTCCTGGCTTGAGAGGAATCCTACTTATAAGGAGATAAGGCAAGAGCTGAAGCATAAGGATCTTGCCACTTACGGCTTTTTGGGTTACCCGGTGCTTCAGGCTGCGGATATACTCATCTATAAGGCGCACTTTGTTCCTGTGGGCATTGATCAGCTTCCACACCTTGAGCTTACCAGGGAGATAGCAAGGAGGTTCAACTACTTTTACGGCAAGTGCTTCCCTGAGCCTCAGCCTAAGCTAACAGAGGTGTCAAAGGTGCCGGGAACCGATGGCAGGAAGATGAGCAAGAGCTACGGAAACGCTATTTACCTCGCAGATACCCCTGAAGAGATATGGAACAAAATAAGGCCCATGGTGACCGATACCAACAGAAAGAGGAAGACGGATCCCGGCGATCCCGATAGATGCCCTGTGTTTGCCCTGCACCTTGCTTTTACTCCCGAGGAGCAGAGGGAAGAGATCATCGCATCCTGTAAGAACGCCGCCTTCGGATGTGTTGATTGCAAGAAGATTTTGTACAAGTGGATGATGCAGGAGCTTGAACCTGTCATTGAGGCAAGGAGGTACTGGGAGGCAAGAAGGGACGAGGTGCTTGATATTCTTAAGGAGGGGGCGAGGAAAGCCCGGGAAGTGGCAACATCCACCATGGATGAGGTGAGAACCCTTATGGGCTTTGAGCTTTAGTTTTTAACTATACAAGCTTTGTCCCTCCTTACATAAAGATCTTTCTCCCTGAGCAAGACTGTTCAAATGTGGTGAGGCCCTGTGTATAAGGGAGGCGGGGGTGGGTGAATGGGTCTTTCTTTTTCGGAGCTTGTGGGGTTTCAGAGGCCTGCCAGGTATATTGATGGGGAGATAAACGCTCGCCGTAAAGAGTGGGATAGAGCATCGGTCAGGGTGCTTCTGGCGTATCCCGATCTGTACGATATAGGGATGTCCAGTTACGGATACCAGCTTCTGTATAGTTCTATTAATCGGGAAGAAGGGGTTTTATGCGATAGGGCTTTCCTTCCGTGGAAAGACCTTCTGGAACACATAGACGCGAAGGGTGTTCAGCTTTGGGGGCTTGAGACCAAAAGGGCGGTGCGTGAGTTTGACGTGGTTGCCTTCTCTGTCCATTATGAGCTTTGCTATACAAATATCCTTTGGTTTTTGAAGCTGTCGGGTGTTTCCCTTTTTAGAGATGAAAGGGGGGAAGGTGACCCGATTGTGGTGGCAGGTGGCCCGTGTGTTTTGAATCCTACCCCTCTTGCTCCTTTTATTGATGCCTTCTTTCTTGGAGAGTGGGACTTAGGGGTTGCCAAGGTTTTTAAGTCTTTGGGAGGGATTAAGGGACGCAGGGAGAGGCTGTTTTCCCTTTCGGAACATCCTTCTATTTACGTGCCGGGCTTCAACGGGGGAGGAAAGAGGCGTATAGAGCCTCTCAGTATTTTTCCAGATCCCCCTCTCGTTCCTCTTATAGAGGTGCCTCACAACAGGATTACCGTAGAGATTGCGAGGGGTTGTCCCAACGGCTGCAGGTTCTGTCACGCCGGGTACATCTACAGGCCGTTGAGGGAGAGGGAGCCTCGTGAAGTTATTGAAATCATAGAAAAAGGCGCAAAAAGTACAGGCTTTGAAGAGGTCTCTCTGCTTGCCTTGAGCGCTACCGACTACAGCAGGATAGAGGAGCTTATTCTCTTTCTGAGCAGGATCTCTGAGGAGAGTCTTCTTTCCATATCCCTTCCTTCCTTTAGAGCTGGGACCCTTACCCCTAAGATGATCGAGGCCATAAAAAAGGTGAGAAAGACAGGTTTCACCATCGCTCCTGAGGCGGGCAGTCAGCGGCTCAGAGACGTGATAAACAAGGGTATTACGGAAGAAGAAGTGCTTGATACGGTGGAAAAGGCGGTTTATGCGGGATGGCAGACTATAAAGCTCTATTTTATGATAGGACTGCCCACAGAAACCCAGGAAGATATTGAGGCCATAGGGGATCTTATCTCCAAAGTATTGAGAATTTCGGGAAGGCTTCCGAGAAAGCCGAAAATCAACGTTACCGTGTCTCCTTTTGTACCCAAGCCCCATACTCCTTTTCAGTGGGAGGCTCAGGAGCCGTTGGGCTCTTTGAAGGAGAAGATAGGTTATTTAAAGAGACGCTTCAGAAGGACTCGCGTGAAGATAAAGGAGCACAACCCTCATCAGAGCCTTGTGGAGGCACTGCTTTCAAGGGGTGATGAGCGGATATCGCAGATACTTTACGAGGCCTTTCTCTCAGGAGCGGTGTTTGACCAGTGGGGAGAG
>JALWBK010000279.1 GCA_027037155.1 bacterium
TCTATAATCTGCCCCAACTGGTAGAGGAATTCGGTTTCACCATAAGGAGGGAGATGGACTTCCGAATAGAAGCGGCAAACATGGAAAGGCTCTCCCCACTGCTGGAGAGGCACCACATAAAAGTACCAGTGGTGTTTTGGAACTATACCACGCAAAAGGTATTAGTGACGGAATACATTCAGGGAGTAAAGTTGGAAAACTGGAGGGACACCCAAGAGAAGCAGTGCGAGGTGGCGCAAAGACTATCCTTGGCATTTATAGACCAGGTGATTAAAGAGGGGATCTTTCACGCCGATCCCCATCCAGCGAACATTGTCATCTCTGAAGAGGGCATTCACCTTCTGGACTTTGGAATGGTGGGCTTTTTAGATCAGGAGATGAGGGAGTTTGTAACCAAGGTCTTCTTTCACACCATGAGAAGAGACTACGACGGCATAGTGGAAGAGTACAAGCGCATGGGTATGGTGGAAAAGATGGATGAGAGGCGCTTCAAATTAGAACTGATGGGGCTTGTGGATCCGTACCTTTCCCAGTCTTTAGAGCGCATAAACATTGGAGAGATAATCCAAAGAATAATTGAAATATCTATAAAGTACGGGGTTAGGTTCCCATCTGAGTTTTTGATGCTTGGAAGGTCCATGTTTATAATGGACGGGTTGGTAAAGAACCTGTGTCCAAGGGCAAGTGTGATAGAGATGGTCGCCCCTTACGCCGAAAGATATATGGTGAGTAAAAAGGGACCCGAAAGTGTGATTCGGGAGATAAGGAAGCTTCAAAAAGAGGCCCAACAGCTCAAAGAAAACTTAGTCCTCTTTACCAAGCTCGCCACTGAAGCGGCGGTAAAGATCAAAGAAGAGGGAGTAAAGGTAAAGGTCTTGCAGGACGAGATTAGAGACAGGGAGCTAAGGAAGCTTGGAGACAGGCTTGTGGTTACCACTGTAAGTATCGGTTTCTTCTTGGCCTCTCTCTTCTCATGGGGTTTTAAGATTGGATGGAAGGGGGATCTCCCCCTGCTTCCCGTTGTCTTCTTGCTGGGAGCTCTTGCCTTTCTGGCGCTATCCTTTATGATCTGAGTTCTCTTTGAGCATCTTAAAAATCTTCTCTGCCAAAGGATCCGCTATCCAGTAACAGGTCTTTACGCCCTCTTTTCTGGAATCTATGATTCCCCTTTGCTTCATCAGGGCAAGATGCTGAGAAACGTTGGACTGCTGCAGGCCCAGCTCCTCCCAAAGGCTCTTTACGCATGTTTCCTTTTGCCTCATGAGGAAATCAAGAATACGCAGCCTCGTGGGATGAGCCAGAGCCTTGAGGTAATCGGCGGCCTCCTCAAAGAACCTCTCCTCCATTCAGCACCTCCCCTTGGCAATAGCATCCAAAAGTTCCGAAACGACCTTTGCAGGATCAGACGCACCATAAACGGGACGTCCCAAGACCACAAAGTCAGCTCCTCTTTCCAACGCTTCTTGAGGGGTAGCAACCCTCTTTTGGTCAGCGCTGTTTGCATCTGTAGGCCTCACTCCCGGCACCACCAAAACCGCATCCTTTGCCAATGCCCTCACAACCTCCACCTCATGGGCAGAACACACATAGCCATCTATACCATAGAGAACCCCTAAATTCACAAGCCTCTTAACCTGATCAGACACTGACGAGTTGATCCCCAAAGCCTTCAAGTCTCCTTCCTCCAGAGAGGTGAGCACACTAACTCCCAAAAGAATGGGTGAAGAAGATTTCCCCTTGGCGGACACCGCCATTTTTAGCATTTCAGAACCGCCAGACAGA
>JALWBK010000280.1:0-400 GCA_027037155.1 bacterium
CTAAAACTCCTCTTAGACTTAAGAACTTTGGAAAAGAACCTGATGAGACCTTACTAATGCCTCAGTCTGTTGCCTATGTGACATTGCTAGCCGCTGTATCTGGAATTACAGGGGTTCCGATCCATGTTAGAAAGGATACTGAAGAAAGGATACTAAAAAAGCTGGGTTTCGTGGAGGGGTGAGAGATTTGTTTTTGTCTCATCATATAAAACGAGAACTTATGAACTTTCCCAATCACTTTTTTAACAAGGATGATACAAAGGTTTCTATAATTACGCCTAGACTTGGTGATAATGCTTTTTATGTTTTTGATTATTTATCTAGACAAAGTGATGCTAACGTTCAATTTTTACTTGTTCAGGGGCATATTGCCGATAATGATATCTTGTCAAAGATTTTT
>JALWBK010000280.1:410-1777 GCA_027037155.1 bacterium
GACGCTTACGTTGCGGTTTTAAAACCAGTTAAAGGTCAAATTTCAGTTCAATTATGGCACGGGTATATAGGAAAAAGAATAGGCTTCATGAATCCTAACCTTCCTGATGAAACTTCAATGTTTAAATGGACGACTTCAATATTCACAACGCAGTCGTCGTTATTGGCTCTCCAGTTTATTGCCCAATTTAGACTTGATCCCTCCAAATTCGTTATAACAACATCCCCCCGCTTTGATCGTATTCTTTCTAAAAATTCCAGGGCAAAAATCCTTCTCGAACAAATGGGGATTGATACATCCTTTAAATATCTCCTACTGGCAGCCCCCACATTTAGGCGGGATAAGCTTAACAGGATAAGTGTGGACAAAAGTATTGAGGTATTGAAGGCGTATGTTTCAACTAAAATGAAAGATTTCCTCAAAGAAAGGGACGCTCTGTTGGTCTTAAAACCTCATCCCTCTTTAACCCCCTATCTTAAGGATCTTGAGATGGACTCTCCAAACATCGCTGTTCTCAACAATTTGGACCTTTACTTGAATCTCTCGGGCATTACGGATATACTCCCGGCTTTCGATGTCTTGATAACTGATTATTCAAGTGTGTTCGTGGATTATCTCCTGCTGGATCGTCCTGTAATCTTTTACGTGCCTGATTTTGATGAAGTTAAACATTCTTTGGGTTACACTGTGACCTTTGACGTTTACACACCCGGGCCCAAGGTTGGGAATCTCGATGGGCTAATTAGTGCAATAGACAAGGCATTGGATTCGAAAGCTAATGGGGACGTTTACAGAGAGAAAAGAGAATGCATAAAACATGTGTTATTTGAAAAGGTTTATCCAAAGAACAACACGAAAGCGTTGCTTAGGGACATTGGGTTCCTTTAGTTTTCTTTTGATCCTTCTTTTAGAACTTTTATTTCAGAGAGCAGACTTGCCGCTCCCTGACTCACAACTGTCGCCACTGCCGCCCCGCTGGCACCGTAGTGGAGTATAAGGATGTAGTTTAACACGACATTTAGCAAGGCCGTGAACCCGGTTATCTTCGTAAACGTCAGCTCCCTTCCAGTTGCGTTCATGAAGCTCCCGAATAGGGAATTCAAGAACATGAATGGTATAGCAAAGGCTAGGATCCTTAAAACGGAAACGCTTGGAAGAAACTTCTCTCCGAAGACAATAATGACTCCTAGGCGGGCGAAAACGTAGTATCCGATCACCCCAAGGATCCCTATTCCAAGGAGCATCTGGAAGCTCTTCTTAAAGAGCATCTGCAGTGTCTTTCTGTCTTCTTCCCAAAGACGAGCCATAGAAGGCATCGTTGTGGCCACAACAATGTTTGGAATGAAGAGTGAGACCTCTATCAGTGT
>JALWBK010000281.1 GCA_027037155.1 bacterium
AAGGCACAGGCACGCGGACATAAGCGAGATCAGGAACCTCGGCTTCGAGCCCGAGTGGTCGCTGGAGGAGGGGCTGAAGAAGACGGTGGAGTGGTATCAGGGACGGAAATAGAGGGTGAAAGAATACTCACTAGTTTGGACTCCACTTATCTCCACTAGAGGTGGAGGATTCTTATAGGGTCTGAAACCAACCCAGTAATAATAACTAGTGCCGGCCTCCTGACCAAAAATGAAATTTTTGTAATAGGACACCCCATTAATGGGGAAATTCTCATCAGCTACTTTCTGTAAATTTGAAAAGAATTTGAAATTTCCAGATGATGTGACCGTTAGTGCGTACTGGGCTCTCTTGCCAATGGGAAGGGTAGGATATGAGATATAGGTGTAATAATACGGTCCGTTTCCATATACTGAATAAATCCAGTCAATGCGATAAATCGGAGAGGAGTAGAGAGTTACCCCACTTCCTATGATGTAGATATCGGAATAATTATAAAAAAGATAATAGGGGCCATAGTACACCGTTGATGGCGCAGTTAAATTAGCATTTATATCTACAGTGTATCCGTCATACCCCAGAGAGGAAAGAATGTCCAGAAACTGAGAAAATAGAGTAGTTCCCACAGAGCCCGCGGTTCCTGAAAGAGAAAACGAAGAGACGCTAGTCATCCAGAACACTTCCGAACGATTTACATAATTAGGATCGTACTGGCTGGAATCTCCATAGTGAAGCTGTAAAACAAGTGTCTGGAATGGTGATAGGTTAACCTCGACCCAGAACCACGTTCTCTGTGCTGAAGGAACATAACTATACCAGTAGTGTAACCTCGTCCCGTTCTCGTAAGTAATGTACGGATACATACCCGACCAATCCCCGGGAAGAGTGAAATTGACAGTATAATACAGCAAATTAGAACCGCTCTGTTCATGTATGGTTATATTCAAGATCCCTACCCCTGGAGGAGCATAATCGAGAGAGGCTATTTCTATGCCCTCCACATTTAGAAATATAGGAAGCGTATTACAAAGATACTGAGGAGTTCTTATTACAACTGTGAAATTCTTTATTTCTGGTTTTGAGATTATTCCACCACCATAATAAGAATAGAATGAGTCAGTATTGTTGATAACATACGGCACCCCGGCAGCTATCCCGATGTTGGAGAGATCGTATCTAAATACATCTTCCTCGTAACTTCCCGTGTTAATATTATATCCGTAAACTACCATAATAACACTCACATTAGCAAGGGGAACATTATCCGAAAACACTAATGTAACGTTTTTGAGAGTGTACGTTGAGACCCCCCAATAAGATGGGCCAATCTCCCAGCCGACCGTTACGTTTGCTACTCTCATGAATTTATCAAGAGAGCAAGATCCACTTCCAATTTCCTGGATATTCACAGTTAGGTTGGGCACAGCTAATCCAAGACCCACCATGATTATTATCACGGTTAGCATTGTGAAGACTGTTACTACTCTGCCCCCCATCATGGTAGAATTTTCCCAGAGGTTAAAAACAATTCCCCCGACTAACATGCCTAAACTCCCGAAAAACTCGTGAGCCATCACGGACCAACAACTCTTGGTCGCCCTACTGTGACCGTGGGCTGGGGGTTATGGTATGGTCTAATCCCAATCCAAAAGTAAGTGGAGGAGCCTGTCTCCTGGCCGAGTATTGGTGACAGAAAATTAGTACTAGTAACAACTGAATCGGATTCACCTTGAGATTCTCCATTTGAATGTATCACATAATGATAATTACTGATAATC
>JALWBK010000282.1 GCA_027037155.1 bacterium
ATATTATTCGGCTCAACACATCTCTGCCAAGTTGATCGGTTCCAAAGGGATGCTTCCATGTGGGAGGAAGCAACACCGCCGTAGGATCTATGCGAGCATAGTCATAAGGTGCAATCCAAGGCGCAAAAATGGCTACAGCAACAACTGCCAAAACCACAAAAAAACCGGCTAAAGCCAGCCTATTTTTAGCTATGAGCCTAAGCACTATACAGCTACAACTTCTTTAACCTCTGGAACCATTTTCTTGAGAGCGTTCTCAACGCCCTGCTTTAAAGTTATCTGGGCAAAGGGGCATCCGCCGCACGCTCCTGTAAGGCGTACCTTAACCGTCCCATCCTCTGTAACTTCCACTAACTCCAGATCTCCTCCATCGGCTTGAAGATAGGGTCTGATCTTCTCAATGGCCTCTTCAACCTTATCCCGCATCACATACCTCCAACAGGTTATCGAATTAGTATTTTTACAGAAACCAGAACAAGCAGGCAAGCAAAAATTCTCCTTAACAATAGCCTCGGTATACTATGTGCAACCCGAGCTCCCAACTGGCTGCCTATCACACCGCATACAACCATGGCCACAACTGCAGGTACACACACATAGCCTAAGTTGACCATAGGAAGGGAAACTCGGTGCCAGCCCAGCCTTATATACATCAACACAGAGGTAAGTGTTATAAAAGGCAAAAGTGTACTGGAGGTTCCCACAGCCTCTAAGGGAGAGAGTCCGGCAAAGATCAAAAAGGGAACAGCCACTATACCACCCCCTACCCCAAAAAAGGCCGCCACAAAACCAGCCAACATTCCCACACATGTGAAAGCAACTTTTCCCTCAATCCGTCTTTCACCTTGAACCACAGTAGAAAAGGCTATTCTGTAAGAAGCAAAGAGCAAAAAAAGAGCAAAGAATCTTCTCAACAACTCACCAGAGAAGAAAGCTGCTACCTTAGCCCCCACCAAAGCCCCGACGATTCCGCCAAGGGCAAGATGCGGAACATAGCTGAACCTTGTATGCCTCATTCTTATGTGGGCCACTGCACTTGATGTGGTAAGAAAAAAGGCCGTTGCAAGACTGGTTGCATAGGAGACGTGCACATACACATCCTCAGGAACCCCATATTTAGGAAGTAGAAAAAAGAGCCCTGGTACCATAACCACACCGCCACCTATACCCAACAGACCAGATAAGAATCCGGCAAGCAAACCGAGGAAGGCAAAGGGGAGGTACATCAGTGTACGGTAGCACCTAACTTGAATATTGGTAGGTACAAAGCTACCACTATAGTTCCAACCATAGCTCCAATGATCAGGAGCATCAAAGGCTCTATCATTGTGGTCAAGGCCTCAACTGCCGCATCAACCTCTTCCTCGTAAAACTCCGCCACCTTCTCCAACATCTCATCCAGCCCACCTGTCTTTTCACCAGCAGAGATCATCTCAATGACGAGAGGAGGATAAACGGGATTGTCCCTCAAGGCATCAGATAGCATCTCACCGCGGACTATCCTATCTCTGGCCTCCATAAGCCCTCTCTCTATAACCTTGTTACCCGAAGTCTTAGCCACGATCTCAAGGCCATCCAAGATGTTGACACCGCTTTTCAGCATAGTGGAGAGAGTCCTTGCAAAGCGAGCCACAGCGGTCTTTTTTATCAACTTTCCAAAAAGGGGAACTCTAAGCTTAAAACCATCCCACATATACCTGAACCTTGAGAATCCCAAGGCAACCCTAAAAGCCACGAAGAAAGAGATAACCCCAATAAAGGCCAGTAGTATCCTTGTTCTCACAAAATCACTAAGGGCTATAACAAACTGGGTAAGCGCTGGCAGCTCTACACCACTTTCAAGGAATATCTTGGTAAAAGTCGGCACCACCTTTACCAGTAAGAAGATAAAGATGCCGATAGCCATGATCAGAACGAGCACAGGGTAGATCATGGCGTTGCGGACCTTTCTCCTTAAGGCCAGTACCTTTTCCGCAGCAAAGGCCCACCTTCTTAGCATCAAGTCCAGTTCACCAGTGGTTTCGCCAGCCTCCACCATACTGATGTAGAGAGCGGGGAAAACATCAGGATGGCCCTTTAAAGACTCAGAAAACTTCATACCGGCTTCAACATCGTCAGTGATAGACTCAAGCACCTGTTTGAAGTACTTATTCTGAAGCTGAGAGGATATAGCCTTGAGAGCAGAGGGCAGAGGGATTCCAGCGCCTATCATCGCAGCCAGCTGTCTCGTAACAAGGGTGAGTTCCTTGAGGGAAACCGACCTTATGAACGGGATCCTGATGCTGGATAAATCAAAGAGACCTTTAACCGGCTCTACGGAGATAGGGATCAGCCCCTCTTCCCTGAGAAGGGTAGCAACCTCCCTCATGCCGGAGGCTTCAATAACCCCCTCTACCTCTTCACCATTTATATCCCTTGCTACATACCTAAACTTCACCTTCAGCCTCTAACCTCAGGGTGTCAAAATTGTGACAATTTGGGCACCTTGACACAAGTCTATCCAAGCAAAAACCGCAAAACTCACATCTGTACAAAAGGGCTCCTTTCCTCGCTATATCCTCAACAAACTCACTCTCATCTCCAAATCTGCCCATACCTTTAAATGCCAAATACTTGACATAGCTCTTCAGAGGCTCAGAACCCCGAACCTCACCAAGCACCTTCAGCGCATCCTCGTACATGCCAAGCTGTGCAAACAGATATGCCTTACCCACAAGGATACTCTCATCCGAGCTCTTAGAGAATTTATTCATAAAGTCCATAGCCTTCCTAGGATCACTGCCTCCCTCTTTCACCATAACATCCACAAACCAGATCAGGTAGGTTTCATCTTTAGTACGCTTGTACGCCTCCTGGAGAGAATCCATAACGAGCTTAAACTCACTCATCTCCTCCAAGGCCTTTATAGCAGGTACAAACCCGGGACGTTTCTTCAAAATCTTCTTGATAGCACCCACCTTGAACTCCGCTTTGGCACGCTCAACAGAAAGTCCCAAGTAAAAGGACTCTGTATGTTTTGAAGGAACTAACTTGTAAAGCTTCTCAGCCAATGAAACAGCAAAATCGAGCTCGCCTGCCTTTTCCGCTGCCTCTATCCCCACAAGCAATAGCGACGGCGTGAGCTTGATTTTAGGAATGTCTCTAAGTAGAGCTACCACCTCAGTATACCTTCCCTCCTTGCAGAGATCCTTTAAAAACTCGGAAAGGCAGTAGTTATTCTCCTTTTTAACAGCACACTCCCTGTGTATCTCCTTTGCCTCCTCAACGTTTCCCGTCTCCCTAAGAAATGCCCCGTACAGGGAGAGAAGATACCTATCCTCACCCGTCTTAACGGCGTCCAAATACCTCTTGGAAGCCTCGGGGGAGAAGCGTCGTTCAAGCATTAAAGACTCCACAAGCTTTTCCTTAATGCTATCCTGCTGTAATAGCCTCTTTTTTACAAAGGCGAACCTAAGGTCCCTGAGCAAACCAGTTAGATAAGCAAGAACAAAACCAAAAGCCGCGGTCACCACAAGGATGATGGCAACTGGAAGCTCCACCTGCAACCCTTTGGCAAAAACCACCTGCGTCTTGTGGGGATTCATTATGGAAAGATAGATGAAGATCACCATGAAGACCAAAACTGCCAGAAGGGTTCTAAACATCAACAGCCTCCCAAACTATACTAAGCAAAACTCTGGGGCATCGGCCCACAAGCGGTCAAGGTCATAAAAGGCCCTGGCACTGTGGGTGAATATATGAACCACCACATCCCCATAGTCCATCAGCAGCCACTCAGAGCTATCATATCCCTCCACAGAAACGGGATACTCTCCCCTCTCAGACAAAAGATAATCTATCTCGTCGGCTATAGCCCTCGCCTGAAGAGGGATATCCACTGAACATATAACAAACACATCACAAACAGTGGACAACTCTCTTAAATCCAATATCTTAAGATCCTGCCCCTTCTTATCCTCTATAGCTTTCTTGATTAGCTGTATCTTCTCATCCAGCCTCATTCTTGATACAAACCTCTCTCTTTTATGTAGGCTTCAACCTCCTTGGGAACCAAGTACTTGATACTCCTGCCACTTCTCACGCGGCGCCTAACCAAGGTTGACGATATAGCCACATTCACCACAGGCACCAGGTAGATTTTAGATTCCATCTTCTCAGACTCAACGGTGAATATGTGCACATCCTCTACCTTTTCAACCCCACGGTAGTAAAAGACAGGCAACCTTCTCTCCAACTCCCTTAGATAATCCTCAAGATCTCCTGTGGAGATTATCCTTCCCGGTCTCTCCATAACTATGAAGTTTGTAAGCGTGAACAGCTGCTCGGGAGCCCGCCACGTATGTATCTGGGTAAAGGCCTCTGAGCCTAAGATAAAGAAAAGATCAGCCTGTGTTTGAGACTTTATCTCCCAAAGGGTATCCACCGTGTAAGACTTCTCCTGTCTCCTTAACTCTATGTCAGATACCGCAAATAAAGGATTATCCTTTACCGCCAGTCTCACCATCTCCACCCTGTCTCTCGCAGGGGCAACATCCACGGACTTGTGAGGCGGAATGTGGGCAGGGATAAAAAGCACCATATCAAGAGAGAGACGGTCCCTGACATCCTCTGCAACAATAAGATGACCTATGTGAATAGGATTGAAGGTGCCTCCAAAGATGCCCAACCTCTTTAACTCTTCCATCTGCTCACTCCCTTATGTGGCCACATCCTAAAACAATATATTTGCAACAGGTGAGGTCCTCCAAGCCCATGGGTCCCCTCACATGAAGCTTCTGAGTGGATATACCCATTTCAGCACCAAGTCCAAACTCGTAGCCATCTGTGAATCTCGTTGAGGCATTCACGTAAACTGCGGCGGAATCCACCTCCCTCAAAAACCTCATGCCCCTCTCGTAATCCTTGGTAACTATGGCATCTGAATGGTGAGAACCGTATCTATTGATATGCTCCACAGCCTCCTCAAAACTTTCAACCACCTTAACTGCAAGTACAAGATCAAGATACTCCTCGTACCAGTCATCCTCCATTGCAGGCTTCACCCAGGGCACAATCTCCCTTGTCTTTTCACATCCCCTTATCTCAACCCCCGCCTCCCTTAAGCGATTGCATATTACCGGCAAAAACTCAGAGGCCACATCTTTGTGAACCAGCATGGTCTCCATAGCATTACAGACACCGGGTCTTTGGACCTTGGCGTTGAAGCAGATCTCCTCAGCCATCTTCAAATCGGCATACTTGTCCACATAGGTGTGGCACACGCCCTTGTAGTGATACACCACAGGGATCTTAGAATTCTCAGCCACGAACCTAATGAGCCCCTCACCGCCCCTTGGCACTATCAGATCTATGTACTCGTCTAATTTAAGCATCACCTCCACGGCCTTCCTATCGGTGGTGTCCAAGAAAGAAACAGCATCTGAAGGGACCCCAGCCTTCTCACAGGCCTCCTTGAGAACGTCCACAATAACCCTGTTGGAGTTTATGGCCTCCGACCCCCCCCTCAAAAGCACAGCATTACCCGACTTCACGCACAAGCCTGCAGTGTCAGCAGTCACATTGGGTCTGGACTCGTAGATGACGCCCACCACACCGATGGGAACCCTCATCTTGCCTATCATAAGCCCGTTGGGCCTCTTCCACATCTTCACCACTTCACCCACAGGATCGGGAAGGGAAGCCACCTGTCTCAGTCCATCTGCCATAGCGGCTATGCGCTTGTCGTTGAGTAAAAGCCTATCCAAAAGCGCCTTGGAAAGACCCTTCTCCTCACCTGTTTTGAGATCCTTAAGGTTCTCCTCTTTAATACGCTCTGCGTTCTGCTCAATGCCTTCGGCCATAAGAAGCAGAGCCCTGTTCTTCACATCGGTAGAAAGATTTGCAAGGACCCTGTAGGCCCTCTGAGCCTGTTTAGCAGTCTCCTCAACGTACTGCCTAACGTCCATAAAACCTCCTCCTAAGCGGAATCAACCGGAAGTCCCTCGCAAACCACCATGTTATCCCTGTGTATAACCTCGTCTGAGGTTTTATAACCCAAAACCCTCTCTATCTCAAAGGTTTTAAGCCCCTTTATTTTTCTCAGCTCCTCTGAAGAG
>JALWBK010000283.1:0-1347 GCA_027037155.1 bacterium
ATATGGAGAACCTAAGGTGGTAGTGTTTCACTAATTGTGTCGGGTACTAAACAGGGGGTAAAGTAAGATGGAAAAGATAAGAAGAATTGACAACAGGAAGGCCTTCCTCCTGTATTTGAGGTGGTTTAATGCCCAAAAACCACAATAGGAGGAAGGCCATGGAAGAAAACCTCTCCCTTGAATTTATACTTGCCACTATTGAACAAAAGGTCAAGGAGATGGTGAAAGAATTTATAGAAACTTTAGCAGTTGAAGAAAGAGAGCTTTACTTAGAAGAACACCCTGAAACCAAGGCAAATGGCTTTTATACGAGAAGACTTGCTACAAAGTACGGAGAAATAGAAAATTTAAAAGTTCCCAGTGTGAGAGATGGCACTTTTAAACCGCGCATTGTTCCTGGAAGGAAAAAAGCCTTCTTTGATCTTGGAGAGGTAACCATTCTCATGTTTGCCTCAGGAGCAAGCGTAAGGGATGTGGCTAAGTTTTTGGAGATGGTTTACGGCATATACTACTCTCCTTCCAGCCTGAGCAGGCTAACGGAAATAGCCACGGAGAAGATAGAAGCTTGGAGGAAAAGAAAGCTTTCCGAAAGCTACTTTGCCATCTATCTTGATGCTACATACATCTCTGTGAGAAGAGGAGAAGTAGACAAAGAACCTGTCTATGTAGTATTGGGGCTTAAACCTGATGGGACAAGGGAGATTCTTGGCTTCTGGCTTTCCGGTGCAGAAGGAGAAAGCTCTATTGTTTGGGAGGAGATACTCAGGGAGTTGAAGGAAAGAGGGATAAGAAGTGTTGAGCTTTTCATAGCAGATGGCCTTATAGGACTACAGAAAGCTATTAAGATGGAATTTCCTGGCTCCAAGTTTCAACTCTGTGTGCTTCACACTGTAAGGAACTCCATCAAGAAAGTCAGAAAAACTGATAGAGAGGCTGTAGCTGAAGATTTGAAAAAGATTTACAAGGCAAAGACCAGAGAAGAAGCCAGGAAAGCCCTACAAGCCTTTAAAAGCAAATGGAAGAAATATCCCGAAGTTGTAAGGAAGTGGGAGGAAAACTTCAACGTTTTGACCACCTTCATGGAGTATCCGGAAGAGATAAGGCCCTATGTTTATACCACCAACATGCTGGAAAGGCTGATAAAAGAAGTGAAGAGAAGGGTTAAGGTGATAGAAGTGTTCAGCACACCTGAGTCTGCTTATAAGATTATTTATCTTGTGCTTGCTGAAATGAACGAGAGATACGAAAAAACAAGGCTTATAGGTTTTGTCCAGTTAAAAGCAGGAGGAAGGTCTTGTGTTTAATGGCAGACACAGTTAATGAAACACTATTACGAGGGATGCTAAG
>JALWBK010000283.1:1357-1765 GCA_027037155.1 bacterium
CTATAAAAGATCCTGGCAGAAACTCATCCAGACTTCTTGTAGAAGAGGTGGTTGCAGCACTTGACGAGCTTGCTGCGTACGTAAACAGGCATACAAGGCATTTTATTGAATCGGAAGATTATTTTCCTTTTAATATAACATATTCTACATTTGAGAAGGAGCCTTCAGAATATACAGCTAAAGCGATAGAGATTGTTGTTTTTATAGAACCGCATATCTCGCGCACATTAGAAAGATTGATAGAATACACTGGATATAACTCGGGGAAGGGTGCTATATAAAGAGTGAAATCGCGTGTGTCAAAAGAACTATTCCATGTCACGCAGATGTTTTTATTTTCTTGATAGACATTTAGCCAAATAATTTTGTCATTAGAGTTGCAAACTCCTTCATGCATTACATTTATTC
>JALWBK010000284.1 GCA_027037155.1 bacterium
GGTTCTAAATCCAGCAGGTTGACCCCTTATCTCCCTTTCAATTCCTATGGCTCCACCAAGGATCAGCGCGAGCAAAAGTCTGAAGAATACCGTTGACACACCCATTCTATTCCTCCAATCTGTTAGATGTAAGATAATACAAAAGGAGGAGCTTATCCATGGAAAAAATAACCAGGTACAAACTTACATGCCCTTCCTGCCATCAGGAAGGAATACTTGTTGAGAAGGAAAGAACCGAGATTCCCGACGTTATCGCCTCAGGTGATTGCTCAGACGATATGACCGTGTACTACTACGAGTTTAAGATTGAAAGCGGGAACTTCCTTGTGATACATCGGGACCCCCACCAGTTTGCCCACAAAACCATCTGCAAAAACTGCAAAACCGAAGCAGAAGAGAAGAAAATGTAGAAAGGAGGGGAAGGGAGGGGGGACCTTCCCCTCCTCGGCAGGGGCTACTCGGCTGGGGCGTAGTAGCAGCGTTTGGGAGAGATGACCTTTCCTTCTTCTCTCAAGGCTTTAATTATCTTTGAAACCTCTTTGCTATCCAAACCAGTAGCTTTGGCCACATCTCCTGGCCTTACTGGCTTTCCAGCCTCCTTCATAGCTTTGAGCACCAACTCCTTCTTGTCCTCCATAGCCATCCTCCTCTCTTTTTTCTACATTATATACAAATTTAGCATTGTTTGTCAATATTAACCCAGTATCTCTTTCAGATCCTCCTCGGGTGTCTTGATGAGCTGCAGGTTGTACTTCTCCTGCACAAACTTGAGGACGTTCTCGGTAAAGAACTGAGGCGCAGTGGGCCCTATCTTGATGTTCTTAACCCCAAGATAAAGGAGCGAAAGGAGAATGGCCACGGCCTTCTGCTCGTACCACGAAAGTATCAAAGAAAGCGGTAAACTATTCACATCTGTGTTGAAGACCTCTGCTAACTTGAGCGCCACCTGCACAGCAGAGTAGGCATCGTTACACTGTCCCATATCAAGCAGTCTGGGCATCCCCTCAATATCACCTAACTTCTTCGTGAAGAATCTGAACTTCCCGCAAGCCAGCGTGAGGATCAGCGTATCTTTAGGAGCCTTCTCTACAAACTCGGTGTAGTAGTTCCTCCCGGGTCTTGCACCATCACAACCACCAACCAGGAAGATATGTCTTATTTTTCCAGCCTTAATCAGCTCCACAAGCTTATCCGCCACAGAAAGAACCGCTCCTCTGGCAAAACCGGTGAAGCAGTAGTCAAGCTCCTTATCCTCACCGTATCCGGGAAGGCTGAGGGCCTGCTCTATAACCTCGCTGAAATCCCAGTTCTTTATATGCTTGACACCGGGGAATCCAACAGGTCCCATGGTGTAGAGCCTGTGCTTGTAGCTCTCCTTGGGAGGCATGAGGCAGTTTGTGGTCATCACAATAGGCCCAGGAAACTCCTCAAACTCCTTCCTCTGGTTCTGCCAGGCACTTCCGAAGTGGCCTGCAAGGTGCTCGTATTTCTTCAGCCCAGGATAACCATGGGCAGGTAGCATCTCACCGTGGGTGTACACATATATGCCCTTATCCTTGGTCTGCTCAAGCAGCTTTTCTAAAGCCAAAAGATCATGTCCAGAAGCGAGTATAGCCTTGCCCTTCCTATACCCTATGCTCACCCTGGTGGGCTCAGGATGTCCAAACCTCTCCACGTGCCCGTTATCCAAAAGCTCCATTGAGACGATGTTAAACTTGCCAGCTTCAAGGGCAAGATTCAGCCACTGCTCCATATCCCCGTTCTGATAAAGCTTAACCAGCACATCATGTACGAACTTGAAAAGATCTTCGCTCTTCTTTCCAAGTTCCCACGCATGAAAGGCATAGGAAGCCAGTCCTTTCAAACCGTAAAGAGTTGTCAGCTTCAAAGACATAACATCAGGGTTATCGATGTTGTCCATGGTAAGCTCAACTTCCTGAGCCTGTTTAATACGCTCCTCTCTGGTGGAAGCTGGCTTAAACTTGCCCGCCTCAGTCTCAAGGTTCAGACCGAGTTCCCCAATTAGCTTATCCCTGTACTCCACAGCCCTGTTGATGTAGTCCTCAATCCTGCCAGGGTCAAAGTTGACGTTGGTAAGCGTGGAAAAGATGGCCTCACATGTGAAGACATCAATCTCCTCGGTGTCTTTGCCCTTCTCTTTGGCCTTCAGAACCGCCTCACCCAAACCGGATAAAGTATAAATCAAAAGATCCTGAAGCAGGTCGGTAACATTATCCTTACCGCAGACACCTACCCTCTTACATCCACCTACCGCAGACTGTTCACACTGATTACAAAACATGGCTACTACCTCCTTTAAGTTTTTTTCTTGTCTCTAAAGTTAAGGCAGTAGCCGGTGATTACATTGATCTAAGTCAAGAAAGCTTGGAATTTTCCGAGATGGCCTGAAGCAAGGTTCTATTCTTTATCCTGACGAGAGAGCCCGAAACTTCAATGGCTCCCTTTTGGGAAAGTTTGGAAAAGGATCTGGAAAGAGTCTCGGCAGTGGTCCCAAGAAGCTTGGCAAGCTCACCCTTTGGAATGTGCAGCATCACTATGTCTTTTCCTCCAGACTCCTCTAAAAGATAGCTCGCCAGTCTCGCAGGAACCTCTCTGAGAGACAGGTTCTCCACCATTTTATTAAGCGTCTTTAGCTTTTCCGCCATAGCTCCCAAAAGTCCCAGAGCCACCATGGGTTCCCTTTTCACGAGGGAGATAAGAGCAGTAACAGGCAGTTTCACCAACACCGAACTCACCATAGCCTCTGCGTATGCAGGATAGAGGCTTCCCTTGAGAACCGCCACCTCCCCAAAGGTATCCCCATCCTCTGCCACCGTGAGTATCTGTTCTTTGCCATCAAGAGATATCTTGTATATCTTCACCTTGCCCCTAAAAACGCACCACAGTGCAGTGGCCCGCTCTCCCTCTGTGAAAATAACCCTTCCCTTTTCTGCCTCAACCACTTCCGAAATCTCCGAGAGCTTCTGCAACACCTCGGCGGGCAATCCAGAAAAGAAAGCTATTTTGGAAAGCATCTCTTGTATATGGGACCTGCTTTGCAATACTATTCCTCCAGTGTGGCACATTTTATAGTACGGAGGTGCTTTATGGCAAGGCTGGAAATGGCCATTACTGAGAGGGACGCACTCATAGTGGTTGATATGCAGAACGACTTCATCACCGGCACCTTAGCTGTAAAAGATGCCGAAAAGATAATACCAGTGATCAACAGGTACGTGTCGCTTTTTGAGGAAGCCCAAAGACCCATATTTTTCACGAGAGACTGGCATCCCCAAAACCATATATCCTTTAAAGAAAACGGCGGGGTATGGCCTACCCACTGCGTCCAGAAAACAGAAGGAGCCAGCTTTCATCCAGAGCTAAAGATGCCCAAGGATAACCTCTTTATAATCAGTAAGGGAACAAGTCCTGACTTTGACGCCTACTCTGGATTTCAGGGTACAATGCTTGATGCCCTTTTAAAAGAAAGGGGAATAAAGCGAATTTTCGTCTGCGGCATAGCAACAGACTACTGTGTGTTTCACACTGCTTTGGGTGGAATACACTTGGGCTATCAGGTGTTTGTGCTAACCGATGCTGTCAAAGGCGTTGACTTAAACTTAGGTGACAGCCAAAAAGCACTGCAGAAACTCTACCAGATGGGAGCGGTAGGGATAGAGCTATGAACGACATAAGAAGGCTTGAAAGCAAACTACAGAGAATTTCTGGCAGGGGCTACAAGGTGTACAAAGACATAGCTGGCAAATATGTTTTTGATAACGGGATGATACTTGACATCCATCACGTGCAGGGGGATCCCTTTGCAAGTCCATCCAAAATTAGGATCTTTATTCCACTAAAGCTTACCGGCTTTACGTCGGTTCTCTTTAACAACAGAGTAAGAAGGGTTGCCTTTCAAGATTACATCTTAAGGGTGTTTGCAAAAGAAATCTCCCGATTTTCTAAAGTTAGAGGAACGGGAAAAAGTGGACTCTACTTTGTGGATGCAGGAGGACAGGAGATCCTCCACAGATCCGACTGCATCATTAGTGAAGAGTTTGTTGAGATAAGGTTCACCTTAGGGCTTCCCGCCAGGGGAAGAAGTGTGCTTGCTCAAACCGCCATAGATATGTTCTGTAAAGAGGTGCCAAAAGCAGCCTCCCAGATAAGATGGGAAAACTTCAATAGAAAAGAGGCTGAAGAGTTCGTCAACACCGCAGAGGACGCAGAGTACATAAGGCAACAGCTCCCCTCCCTTGGCATAGTGGCGTTTATCGCTGACGGAAGCATTCTCCCCAGAAGATCAGGGGTTGACAGCCGCCCCCTTGAGAAAGTGATTCCCTTCAAGAGTCCTGAAAGCCTGCGCGTGGAGGTTGAAACCCTACATCACGGCAAACTTGTAGGAATGGGTATTCCAGAAGGTATAACCCTCATAGTTGGTGGAGGCTTTCACGGAAAGAGCACTCTCCTTTCCGCTATCCAAGAGGGAGTTTACAGACACATACCATCAGATGGAAGAGAGTGGGTTGTCACTATACATAGTTGCGTAAAGATAAGAAGTGAAGATGGAAGATACATCTACGGTGTTGATATATCGCCATTCATAAATAACCTTCCATTAAAGGCAGATACCAAGTTCTTTTGCACCGAAAACGCCTCGGGATCTACCTCTGTAGCGGCGGCTCTTATAGAAGCTTTAGAAATGGGCGCCAAGCTTATACTGATAGACGAGGACACCACAGCCACAAACTTCCTTATAAGAGATGCCAGAATGCAAAGGCTTGTGGAAAAGGAGAAAGAGCCCATAACACCCTTTATAGACAGGGTAAGGGAGCTCTACAGCAAGTTAGGGATATCCACTATAATGGTGGTGGGAGGCGCTGGAGACTATCTGGACGTGGCTGATACGGTAATAGCCATGGAAAGCTACATCCCCAAAGACGTCACCCAAAAGGCAAAAAGAATAGTTGAGGAGATGCCCACCAGAAGGATCTCAGAACCCACAGAACCTTTTGAAGCAATGATGAAAAGGATCATAAGTCCAAAGACTTTCACCGTAAGAAAGAGCCACAAGGTGAAATCAAGGGGCCTTAAAGAGATTCAATTCGGAACTGAGGTGATTGATGTATCCTTTGTTGAACAGCTTGTTGATAACAGCCAACTCAGATGCATAGCCGAAATGTTAAGGTCACTATCCAAAAAAAGAACTCTCTCAAGCATGAAAGACGAGATTTACGAGATGGACAGAAGTATTAGAGAGAAAGGATTTGACGCGCTAACAGGAACCCCGGCCTGGGGGCTTGCCTACGCAAGACCTTTTGAGGTAGCATCAGCACTGAACAGGATGAGAACACTGATAGTACAACAGGAGGAAGGGAAGTGAACCTCACCTCCTTTATAGTAATGGATGTTCTTGAAAAGGCCCTTGAAATGGAAAGAAACGGCGAAAAGGTAGTGCACATGGAGGTGGGAGAGCCCGATTTTCCCATAGCCCCGTCTGTTGTGGAAAAGGCAAGGGAAGCAATGGAAAAGGGATTGAACAGCTATTCACCCAGCTACGGAATACCTGAACTGAGGGAAGCCATAGCGGATTATTACTACAGGCGATACAAGGTAAACATCTCACCTGAAAGAATCTTCGTAACCCCAGGAAGCTCCCCTGCCCTAATGGCAGCCATAAAGATGTTAGCTGACGAGTTCGGAGAGAAAGTGGCCTACACGGATCCGGGATACCCATGCTACAAAAACATGGCAAGGTTTTTGGGACTAAAAGAGGTTCCCATCCCCATCTACGAGGAGGATGGATTCAAACTCAAGCCCGAGCAGATAAAAGATGCTGATGTTCTTGTCATCAACTCACCGGCAAATCCCACAGGCACTGTGCTCACCAGAAAAGAGCTTGAAGGCATAGTGGAAAGAGCACAAGCCCTCAAGATGGGTATCATCTCGGACGAGATATACCACGGAATAGAGTACGACGTTAAAAGCCCCAGCATACTGGAAATTACAGACAATTGTGTGGTTATAAATGGCTTCTCCAAATTCTTCACCGCCACAGGATGGCGTCTCGGATGGATTGTAG
>JALWBK010000285.1 GCA_027037155.1 bacterium
GGTTCAGCTGAACCTGGTGAGAAGGGTGAGGAAAGGTGGATAATCCTTGAGCTGAAGTTGATAGCCGATGTGGGGCTTGTGGGGCTTCCCAACGCTGGAAAATCTACGCTTATCTCCCGCATAACCCATGCCAGACCAGAGATAGCACCCTATCCCTTTACCACCTTGAAGCCCGTTTTGGGTGTGGTGAAGGTGGGTGAGTATGAAAGTTTTGTGGTTGCCGATATACCTGGGATAATAGAGGGAGCCCATAAAGGTGTGGGTTTGGGGTTGGATTTTTTGAGGCATATAGAGAGAACGAGGCTGATTCTTCAGTTGGTGGATGTCAGCGGATTTGAGAACGATCCCTTTGAGGCGTTCAGGGTGGTGGATAGCGAGCTGAAAGAGTATGGGCATGGGCTTTATGAGAAGCCGAGGATCGTGGTGGGGACGAAGGTGGATATTCTACAGGATGAGGATCTTTTGAAGAGATTTAGGGATTTTGTGGCTGAGAAAGGATATCCCTTTATAGAAATCTCCGCTGTTACTGGGCACAATTTGGACAGGCTGGTGAAGGAGACTTACCAGCGTCTCAAGGAGCTGAAAAGAGATGGGTAAACAGGAGAGGAGAAAGAAGTTTCTTAAGGGGCCCATAAACAGAATAGTTTTGAAGGTGGGCTCGGGAGTGATAGCTGCGGAAGAGGGCGGTTTGAGGGAAGATATGGTAGAGGCCGTGGTGGAGGACGTTCTATACCTCAGAGAGCGTGGCACCGAGGTTATTTTAGTCTCTTCGGGGGCTGTGGCCTGTGGCATGTCTATATTGGGCATAAAGGAGAGGCCCAGTGAGATTCCCAAGAGGCAGGCCCTTGCTGCGGTGGGACAGGCACATCTCATCAGAACGTACGAAAAGTACTTTTTTAGACACGGTCTTAAAGTGGGACAGGTACTTCTTACCAGGAGGGATGTGGAGCACAGAACGAGCTATTTGAATGCAAAGAACGCGATCAATGCCCTTTTGAGCATGGGGATTGTTCCCATCATAAACGAGAATGACACCGTTATGGTGGAGGAGATAAAGTTTGGGGATAACGATCGTCTATCGGCTCTTGTTGCCATCATGATGGACGCGGATTTTGTGCTTATGCTTTCAACGGTGGATGGATTGTACACAGCAGATCCCTCCTGTAGTAGTGGTGCCACAAGAATCGGTGTGGTGGATTGCTCTAAAGAGGATCCCTTTACCCTTTGCTCTTTAGGTGGGGTTTCCTGCTACGGCACAGGGGGAATGCTCTCCAAACTGCAGGCCATATCTCAGCTTGCCACCTCCGGGATACCGGCCATGGTTGTGAAGGGAGAAAGGGGTATAGTTAAACGGGTCTTTGATGGTGAGGATGTTGGAACCTTTTTCCTGCCAAAGGAGAAAAAAGTGGTGGGAAAGAAAAAGTGGATTGCCTTTGCCTCTCATCCTACTGGTAAGGTTGTTATTGACGAAGGAGCCTGTGTGGCCATTGTCAACAGGGGAAAGAGCCTTTTACCTTCAGGGGTAGTGGATGTGGAAGGAAGCTTTGATGCTGGAGCGGTGGTGAGCTGCGTAAGCGTGGACGGCAGAGAGGTGGCAAGGGGATTGACCAACTACTCTTCAGAGGAGCTGAGAAAAATAAAGGGGCTTAAAACCTTTGAGATAGAGAGGGTTTTGGGTTATAAAACCTCAGACGAGGTTATACACAGGGATAACATGGTGGTTTGCGAGGGACTTCCGGTAGATTCCGCTT
>JALWBK010000286.1:0-487 GCA_027037155.1 bacterium
GAATAAAGCGCCTTATAGAGGTTGTAGGAGGGGGTTTCGCCATGGAATTTCTCCTTACAGGAGATCCTATACCTGAAGATAAACTTATAATGTCTGGAATGATAAATTTTTTGGTCGATAAAGGAAAAGCTGTTAATTTCTCTAAAAATCTGGCAGAAAGACTTTTGGAGAATGGATTTTATGCACTCAAAGTAACAAAAATGTTGTATAAACAATATTTAACAGGCAATGTAGATGAAAGATTTGCAAGAAGGTCTTTTGCAAGCTGTATGGAAACAAAATTCTTTAAAGAAAAAGCAAAGGAGTTTATTAAGAAAATATAACGGTATGCTCTCTATTTGCTCCTGTTGAAACCAATAAAAGCTCAGCGTTCATATTATCGGCTATAAAGTTCACATACTTTAAGGCTTCTTTAGGAAGGTCCTCTTTTTTTCTTACACCTTTTACCGGCTTCTTCCAACCATCAATCTCCAAATATAAAATATTT
>JALWBK010000286.1:497-1190 GCA_027037155.1 bacterium
CTAATAAGGTCAGAGTAATTTAAGGGAAACTCTTCAGTTCTTTCTCCGTCTATCTCGTAGGCTATACAAACCTTTATCTTTTCAAATCCATCCAAAACGTCCAATTTTGTTACAGCGATTTTGGTAAATCCATTAATCCAAGCGGCATATTTTAAGACAACAAGATCCAACCAGCCACATCTTCTGGGTCTTCCAGTAGTTGCTCCGTATTCCCCGCCTTTCTCCCTCAACATACATCCAAACTCTCCTTTATCCTCTGTGGGAAAAGCTCCTCCACCCACTCTGGTAGTATAAGCTTTAACCACAGCTACCACCTCATCTATAGCATCAGGAGGAACTCCAAGCCCTGTCATAATTCCTCCTATTGTGGGATTGGACGATGTTACATAAGGGTAGGTTCCATGATCTATATCCAACATTGTTCCCTGAGCACCCTCGTATAATATGCTCTTTCCCTCAATAACAGCTTTTTTCATATAAGAGGTCGTATTTGTTATAAAAGGTTTTAGTCTTTCTCCCCAAGAAAGGGCTTTCTCAAAAAGTTCGTTAAAGGAAAAACCCTTTTCTCCAAAAAACTCTTTTATAAGGAGATTTTTGATCTTCAATATAAACTCAAGCTTTTCTTTAAGGACATTCTCCCGAATTAAATCTCCCATTCTTATTCCTATTCTTGAGGCCTTATCCGCATAGGTA
>JALWBK010000286.1:1200-1751 GCA_027037155.1 bacterium
TCCTATACCTTTTCTTGTAGTTCCTATTTGTTTGGATCCTTTTATCCTTTCATTTAGACTGTCAAGCAACCTGTTATAAGGCATAATAACATGTGCACTTTCACTGACCAGCAAATTCTCACCAACGTATATTCCCTCACTTCTTAAACCCTCTATCTCTTTTATTAGAGACTCCGGATCCACAGCCATTCCATTTCCCATAACGCAGACTGTACCCTTTCTGAATATTCCAGAAGGTATAAGATGAAGTATAAACTTCTTTCCATCTATCACTATAGTATGACCAGCATTTGGCCCACCAGAATAACGAGCAACAATATCTTTACCATCTGCAAGAAAATCCACCACCTTTCCTTTTCCTTCATCTCCCCACTGAGATCCTATAACTGCTACTTTCATTGTCTACCTCTTTTTAGATTTGGCCAAAATAAAGGAATCTCTCCTCATCTACTATAACATCCCGATTGTTTTCAAGATCAATAAGCTTTATCTTACCCAAGGATTTAAAGTCATCTGTGATCACTACCACCTTTTTTATGCCGGTTTCTCGA
>JALWBK010000287.1 GCA_027037155.1 bacterium
CCTTCTTGGGCGTCTTCCATCTTGGCGTTTACCACTATGGCGTTGGAGGCGTACTCTAAGGCTTCCATATCGTTCATAGAGAGCTGGTTCAGGAAGACCTTTTTGCCCAAACCTATGACGTTGAGGCTGAAGCGTGTTACGAGAGATGCAAGCTCCATTGCGGTTTCCATAAGTTTTCCTTTGGGGGCTACGCGGTTGATTAATCCGTGGTGAAGGGCCTTTTCGGCATCTATGGGCTCGCCGGTAAAGAGCATTTCTGCCATCACTTTCCTTGGAAGGTTCCTGCTGACAAAGGTGCTGGGAGTTGAGCAGAAGAAGCCAAATTTGATACCTGGGGTCATGAAGAGTGTTCCTTCTTCAGCTACCGCCATCTCACAGGCGGCAACCAACTGACATCCAGCCCCTGCAGCAACACCGTGTGCAGCGGCTATGGTTACCTGTGGAATTTCACGAAGGGTTAGGAACATCTTGCGGCACTCTACGAAGACCTCATAAACGTCCTTAATACCTTCCTGCAGGACGTCGCCGTAGAAGTGGCCTGAACAGAAGACCTTGCCCTCGCCTCTGAAGATAACCACCTTCACCTTCTTCTCTTCACCTATCTTCTCTAAAAGCTTTCTGGTCTCAATTATCATCTCTTTGGTGAGGGCGTTTCTCTTATCAGGGTTGTTAAAGGTTATAATACCTACCTGTTCCCTCTCTTCGTAAAGTATCAAGTTGCCCATATTTTCCTCCTTTCAAAATTTTTCTATTTTGATAAAATAGCCACCAATCAAAAGTCTTGTCAACGCTTTTCTTTTCAGGAGGTGTACTATGCGGTTGGCCAGTGTTGACATCGGGACAAACACGGTTCGCTTGCTGGTGGTGGAGGTGAGAGGGGATTCTTTTGAGTGGCTCGCTACAGACAGAGCCGTTGTGCGTTTGGGTGAGGGGCTTTTAAAGACTGGAAGGTTGAAGGATGAGGCTATGAGAAGAACCCTTGATGTTCTTAAGAGGTTTCAAAGAAGGTGTGAGGAGCTGAAGGTGGAAAAGGTCTTTGCCGTTGCCACTGCTGCGGTGAGAGAGGCTGCAAATGGGGACGTGTTTGTGAAGATGGTAGAAGGCGAGACTGGCTGGAGGGTGAAGGTCATAACTGGAGAGGAGGAGGCCTACTTTACCTATCTTGGGGTGAAAACTGGTTTGGATTTGGAGGATGGATTCGTAGTCTTTGATATAGGAGGAGGTAGCACGGAGTATATATGCGCCTGCAATGGCTTGAAAGCCAAAAGTCTTGGTATGGGAGTGGTCAAGCTGACGGAGGAGTTTGTTCACAGTGATCCACCGTTGCCTGAAGAGGTGAGAGCTGTGGAAGATCGGGTGAGGGAGCTTCTAAACACGCTTGATATGAGGGAGTGTGAGGGGAAAGTGGTTGTGGGAACGGCAGGCACGCCCACCACCCTGGCAGCTATAGATATGAAGATGGAAAAATACGATCCTAAAAGGGTGCATGGGTACAAGCTGTCTTTGTTCAGACTTGAGGAGATGAAGAGCTGGCTTCTTTCCATGACCTCTGCTGAGCGCTTGAGTATTCCAGGTATGGAGAAGGGGAGAGAGGATCTGATAGTGGTGGGCGTTATAATAGTGGTGGAGACCTTGAAATTTTTCAATGCTGATGAGATGGTGGTTAGTGAGTGGGGTATTAGGGAAGGGGTGATTGTGGATGCGCTCAATAGAGGAGAAGGTTAAAGGCTACAGAGAGGCTATAAAA
>JALWBK010000288.1 GCA_027037155.1 bacterium
GAGGATTCAAGTACCCGTACATCTTTGAGACTGCCGTCTCTGGCTATTATGAAGAGTATCTTTACGGTGCCTGAGATACCGGCAGCTGCAGCCTCAGGCGGGTACCTCCACACGAGGTAAATCTTGTCTCTTATGTGTTTGAAGTAAGAGATGTACTTGGACTCGGTGGTGTCCAAGGATATCTCTACCGACTCACCTTCTCCCATCTGGGGAACTATCTTGCGACTCTCTTTGCTTATAAGGCGAGGATCTATTAGAGGGATTTTCCTCTTTGGAAGAGGTGGTGAAGGTATGCGCGCCATTTTGTTCTTTATATGCACTTTCGTGGGCTTCGCTTTCTTTCTCTTTTCCCTTTTAGCCTTTGCCACCTTTTGCTTTTGGCCAACATGTTTGTTCTTTATGCCTTTATTCTCCTTCTTTCCCTTCTTTGCCACTTGCTTCTTTGCCTTCTCTTTGGAGGGCTTGGGAGCAGGCTTTACCTTGGGGGGAGAGGGAGGAAGTCCCGTTTTGAAGGGTAATCCCCACTGGGGTTTAAGTACGGGGGATGAGCCTGAGAGCATGGATTTTTCCTGCTTTCCTAAAGGTCCTTTTTTTCTGAGGGTGTACTGGGATATGATGGGTGTGTTCTTTTCCTTGGGAGTTTCGGGATGTTTGGGCTTGGGAACATCTAAGATCTTTACGTAAACCACTCTCTCTTTCTTCTCAAGCTTTTTGAGGACGTTGCTGAAGGGCTCTGTTAGGTTTAGCAGATTGTTGAAAAGCAGAAAGGTGACGATGTGAAAGAGGACGGATACAATAAAAAATAGGGTTTTTCTCTCTAAGTCTTCCCTCATCTAAAATCTGCCCTGGTTATAGATAATCACTATGTAAATTATGTAGGAGAGAAGGAGGAGGAAACCTTGGATTCTTGATATCTTGCTTGCAAATCTCAGCAGAAGAAAGAGTGCTAGGGTGAAGCCCATCATCACGGGCAGATCAAACCTGAGGAGCTCTTCCTTTACAGGAATGGGTCGTATTACGGAGACGGTGCCTATGATAAAAATGATGTTTAGGATGTTGCTTCCAACAACGTTGCCTGTGGCTATTTCAGCACTTCCTTTGAGGGTTGCAGCAATACTTGAGGCAAGCTCTGGCAGGGATGTTCCCAAAGCGACGAGACTTAGGCCTATAATGAGCTCACTGACTCCCAGGGCTCTTGCTATGAAGGTTGCCGCTCTTATGAAAAGCTCTGAACCTCCAATCAGAGATGCCAGACCTGCAGCTGTTATTGTGACCAACACAGGAATAGACTGTTGAGGGGTGGCTTTCGGGATTTCTTCTATCTCCTGAAATAGCTTCTGCTCACTTCTGAGCAGGTATGCGATGAAGATTATCAATAGCGCTAAGAATACTATTCCTTCATTTCTCCCTATTACGTAATTCAGCGAAAAGATAATCATAAGAAGGGAACTTAAAAGCAGAAGCGGGTACTCAAACTTGAGCAGGCTCTTTACCGATGCTATGGGCCTTATCAGTGCGGTGGTGCCTAGTATAAGACCTATGTTGCATATATTGCTTCCCACCACGTTGCCGATGGATATATCAGGACTTCCCTTTACAGCGGCTATGGTGCTGACGAAGAACTCGGGAAATGAAGTGCCAAGAGCTACCAAAGTGATACCGATGAATAGCTCACTTACCCCTAATTTAGCTGCTAATTTTGCAGCGCCTTCAACAAAGTAGTTGGCTCCTAAAGTTAGAAGGAGGGCTCCCGCTATTAGCATTGCCACATATAGCAGCAGGGAGCCCATCTCTTGTGTGTTACTCCTCTATCTTGATGATTTCTTTCAGCAGGCCAAAGAGCTTTTTGTGTCTTATCTCGTCCTCTAAGATGGCTTCGTACAAGGCCTTGGTCTTCTCGTCACCTTCCTCTTCACACACTTTAATGTGGCGCCTGTACATTTCAATGGCTTCTTCTTCCACCTCTATGTCCGAATCAAGCATGGCGTTGAAGTCCGTTTCCCACTTTACCTTTCCAGTAGTGGTGCTTTCTTTGCCTCCCAGTTCCACTACTCTTTTGGAAAACTTCTCTGCATGCTTCATCTCTTCAACTGCTATTCTTTCCAGCAGCTCTCTGGCGATGGGGTGGGTGTCTTTGGGGAATCTGTAGTGCTGCCCCATGTACTGGAAGATAGCACCTATCTCCCTCTCAATGGCTTCATTCAAGATCTCAATGATTCTCTCCTTATTCATGGCTTATCCTCCCTTGAGTTATAGCTTTGTTTAAGATCTCCTTCACCGTGGTGTGTATGGCACCGTTGGAGGCGATGAGCCATCCTTCTATAGGCTCTTTTCCCATCAATCCTTCTACGATGCCTCCTGCCTCCTTCACTATCAACAGCCCTGGTGCCACATCCCACGGTGATAGGTAAAAATATATGACTGCATCATATCTTCCGCATGCCACGTATGCCAAATCCAGTGCCGCAGAGCCCGTGTGTCGTGAGGCGGCACCGTTGAGGAAGATCCATTTGTAGAGGTTGGTCTGTATCTCTATGAGCTCTTTACCGCGATAAGGAAGACCTATGCCTATAAGAGCCTTTCCTATGTGGGTATTGGAGGAGACTTTTATTTTTTCTCCGTTTAAATAGGCTCCCTCACCCCTTTTAGCGCTGAAGAGTTCTTCCTTCACAGGATCGTAGGTGATTCCGGCTGTTATGCGGCCTTTCTCGTAGAGTGCGATGTTTATGGCAAAGTGGGGGTTCTTGCGCATGAAGTTTCGGGTGCCGTCAATGGGATCCACTAAAAAGCAGGTTTCAGGCATCTTCCCAGTGAAGCTCTCCTCTCCTATCACCGGTATTCCTAAGGGGGCAAGTAGCTGCTTTATGTACTCCTCCACTTCAACATCGGTTTCGGTGACAAAATCGCTTTTTGCCTTTTCCTTGGTCTCTGCTTCGCTTCCGTTGAGAAGCTCTAAAAACCTTATCTTTAGGAGCCTTCCCGCCTTTATGGCAACATTTTCAAGCTCTTTCAGCATTGCAGTATCCTCACCTTGTAGTGCTCCTGATGAAAGGAGGGAACCTCCTGTACCCTTATCTTTACACCAAGCTCCTTTTCTAAAGCCTCAAGGGCGTCGTTCTCCTCTTCAATCATGTACTGCGCCACCGATGGATGTGCCTCTACGTATATGAGGTTTTTGCCTAGGTTGGTGGCTTTGAGCCTTCTCATCTCCCTGTATATCTCGTGGCAGATGGTGGGTGCCGGCTTGACGTATCCTTTGCCGTGGCAGTAGGGACAGGTATTGCATAGGGTTTTCAATAGGCTCTCCTTTACCCTCTTTCGGGTCATTATCACCAGCCCTAACTCGGTGAATCCCTGTATGTTGGAAGGGTAGCGATCCTTTTTCAAAGATTCCTTGAGCACCCTGAGAACCTCTTCTCTGTGCTCCTCAAGGGCCATGTCAATGAAGTCTATTATGATGATACCTCCGATGTTTCTCAGCCTTATCTGGTGGGCAATCTCCCTTGCTGCTTCAAGGTTCGTCTGGAATATAGTCTCTTCTAGGTTGTTCTTGCCCACGAACTTGCCGGTGTTCACGTCTATGGCGGTTAGCGCTTCTGTCTCTTCTATAACTATGTAGCCACCGGACTTGAGCCACACCTTCTTCTCAAGGGCCTTGTTTATCTCCTCCTCCAGGCCGTATCTGGTGAAAAGCGGCACTGGTTCTTTGTATAGTACGATTCTGTCTGCAGCTTTGGGGACGTAGGATTTGGCAAACTCAAGGCACCTGTGGTAGGTCTCTTTGTCGTCTATGATCACCTCTTCTGTGTTTTGGTTGAAAAAGTCCCGTAGTGCCCTTGTGGGCAGATCCAGATCTGCGTACAGCAAGTGCGGGGCCGAGACCTTCTCGGCCTTTTCTTTTATGTTGTCCCACAGGCTTATGAGGTATTCCATATCCGATTTCAGGTCTTCTTCGCTCTTTCCTTCGCTTACCGTTCTGACTATGAAGCCGAAGGGATAAGGCCTGAGCTTACTGACGATTTCCTTGAGCCTCTTTCTCTCGTCTGGATCGGTAATCTTGTGAGATACGCCTATGTGGCTCATGGTGGGCATGAGGATAAGGTATCTTCCAGGTAGGGTGATGTGGGAGGTGAGCCGTGCTCCCTTCGTACCCAGGGGCTCTTTGGCAACCTGAACGATGATCTCCTGTCCCTCTTGTAGGATGTCTTCTATGGGTATGCCTTTGGGAACCCTTTTGGGTATCTGGGACTCGTCTTCTACCAAATCTGCAAACTCTTCCGCCATCTCTAAGGGCGATACCTCGCTCACATAGAGGAAGCCTGCTCTGCCCACACCAATGTCCACAAATGCCGCGTCCATTCCCGGAAGTATCTTTACCACCCGACCCTTGTAGATGTTGCCGGCTATGGTTCGCTCTTTCTGTCTTTCAATGTATATCTCGGCAAGGCCGTACTCCTCGGTTATGGCCACCCTGGTCTCTTTTAGGTCTACGTTTATGAGGATTTTGCTTCCCATACGGTTGGAATTCTTATAATATATGAAAACTATCGTCAAATGTGGCTTTTGTGATGGAAAAGAAGTACATGCGCATAGGAGAGGTGGCCCGTATAGTGGGCCTCAATCCCAGGGTACTGAGGCAGTGGGAGAATGAGTATCCTATGTTGAAGCCTCTGAGGCACAAGGGCCACAGGTACTACACTAAGGAGATGGTGGAGCTTATCCTAAGGATCAAATCCCTGAAGGAAAAGGGGATGACGCCTGAGGGAATAAGGCGGAGGCTTGCCGAGGGGCTTTCCGATGAGGAGAGAGGCTTCATTGACATATTAGAGGGCGTGAAAGGAGAGATATGCCAGATTCTGGAGTTCATGGATGCTTGTGAAAGGAAGAGGAATCAGGAAGGTCTATAACGCTCGTGGCAAAAGGGTTGAGGTGCTAAAAGGGATAGACTTTGAGATGGAGGAGGGGGATTTCGTAAGCATCATGGGTCCCTCTGGTGTGGGAAAGAGCACCTTCCTGCACATCGTAGGGCTGATAGATTTGCCTACCGAGGGTGAGCTTTTCTTTGGAGGAGGTGCCGTTCCCAAGGATGAGCAAGAAAGAGCGGTTATGCGAAACCAGTATATCGGTTTTATGTTCCAGTACCATTATCTGCTTCCGGAGTTTACCGCCCTTGAAAATGTGGCGCTGCCATGCCTTATTGGTGGCCTTGATGAGGAGGAAGCTTTTAAGAGGGCTGCACAGATTTTGGAGCTTATGGGGCTGGGGCATCGTCTTGATCACAGGCCCGGGGAGTTGTCAGGTGGGGAGCAGCAGAGGGTGGCCCTTGCAAGGGCGTTGGTTAAGGAGCCTAAGCTGGTGATTGCCGATGAACCTACGGGTAATTTGGATAAGAAGACAGGGATGGAGGTTGCGGGGCTGATGAAAAAGATGAATAGAGAGAAGGGTATAGCCTTTCTCATAGCCACCCACGATGATGAGCTGGCAGCACTTACCGATAGGATTTATCTTATGAAGGACGGTCTGCTTTACCAGCGTGAGGGGAGGTAGGAGATGCTCGATCTGGGTTTTGTGAGGAAGAACTTGGAGCTCGTTATAGAGAAAACGAGGCTTAGAGGGATTGAGCTGGATTTCGATTATTTTAAACAGGTGGACCAAAAAAGAAGGGAGACCCTGAAGGAACTTGAGGAGTTAAAGTTCAGGAAAAACCAGATTTCCAAGGAGATAGGCATAAAAAAGAGAAAGGGAGAAGACGTTACCTCTCTGATTGAGGAGTCTAAAGCCTTAGATGAGAGGATTGAGGAGCTTGAGGTTAAGTCCAAGGATTTGACGGAAAAGCTCTATGACTTTCTCTCTCGCATTCCCAATTTGGTGCACGATTCAGTGCCTGTGGGAGAGAGCGAGGAGGATAACGTAGTTGTCAGGCAGTGGGGAGAACCCAGAGAGTTTGACTTTGAGCCCAAACCCCACTGGGAGATTGGTGAGAAGCTGGGGATTATGGACTTTGAG
>JALWBK010000289.1:0-1540 GCA_027037155.1 bacterium
CTCAAGGGCAAGGAGTGCACCGTTGGCTGCACCGTTAACCGCCACAGTAGCAACAGGAATTCCCTTGGGCATCTGCACCATGGCAAGCAGGGCATCAAATCCGGACATAACCGATGTGGCAAGGGGCACCGCCACCACAGGAAGCACAGTGTAGGCGGCAACAACACCTGCAAGATGCGCAGCGTACCCTGCTAAGGCAATTATCACCTTGCCTCCAGAGGCCTCAAACTCCTCTATGTAGCTTTTCAGCGCCTCAGGCGTTCTATGGGCTGAAAGGACTTTGACATCGTGGTCAACGCCAAACTCTTCAAGCACCTTCACCGCACCTGCTGCAAGCTCTTTGTCCTTTACACTTCCCATAATCACCGCCACCTGAGGCATATCATCCTCCTATAAGCTCCGCTTCCTTTCTGATCTCCTCAGCCACGTCTGTTTTTTCCCAGGTGAATTCGGGTAATTCCCTTCCAAAGTGTCCGTAGGCAGCAGTCTTCTTGTAAATGGGCCTTCTCAAATCCAACTTTTCAATCATGCCCTTGGGAGTGAGGTCAAAGACCTTTCTCACTATCTCAGCAATTTTGTCGTCGGGTATCTTTCCAGTTCCCATGGTATCCACGTATATGGCAACGGGCTCCGGAACGCCTATGGCGTAGGCAAGCTGAAGTTCGCACACATCGGCTATTCCAGAGGCTACAATGTTCTTTGCCACGTACCTTGCCATGTAAGATGCCGAGCGATCCACCTTTGTGGGGTCTTTTCCGGAGAAGCACCCACCTCCGTGTCTTGCAGCACCACCATAAGTGTCAACGATTATCTTTCTTCCCGTTAATCCCGTGTCTGCCATGGGACCGCCAAGGACAAATCTCCCGGTGGGGTTTATGTAGTACTTCACGTACTCCTCATCTAAGTATTCAGGAGGCACCACAGGCTTTATGACGTACTCGATAAGGTCTTCCCTCAGCTTTCTAAGGGTGATGTCCGGTGCGTGCTGGGCAGACAATACTATGGAGTGAATGCGCACAGGCTTGCCATTCTCGTACTCCACCGTAACCTGAGACTTTCCATCGGGCCTAAGATAGTCAAGGATGTCTTTTTTCCTAACCTCCGCCAGCCTCATGCAGAGCTTATGTGCAAGCATTATGGGAAGGGGCATCAGTTCAGGGGTTTCGTTCACCGCATAGCCAAACATCAGCCCTTGATCACCGGCTCCGCCAGGATCCACACCCATGGCAATATCCGGAGACTGCTCATGGATGGAGGTGATCACAGCACAGGTCTCGTAGTCAAACCCAAACTTGGCTCGGGTGTACCCTATGTCCCTGATGGTCTCTCTTGCTATAGTGGGTATGTCCACATAACAGGTGGTAGAGATCTCCCCTGCCACCATAACCAGACCGGTGGTAACCAGTGTCTCGCAAGCCACCCTTCCGTAAGGGTCTTTCTCCAGTATAGCATCTAATATGGCGTCAGACACCTGATCTGCCAACTTGTCGGGATGCCCCTCAGTTACTGATTCTGAGGTAAAAAGCCTTTTTCCGCTTTT